>NZ_LTCZ01000254.1:0-16057 GCF_001583455.1 Rhodococcus sp. LB1
CCCGGCACATCCTGGTCTTGCGGTACTTCTCTGCGGGCAGTTCATTCTCTCCCGCACCTCGTGAACTCTTTTCCTTGCGACGAGAGGAACTCTACAACAGCGACCCCTCAATGTCTACAGCCGCTGCTACAGAAATTCTGGAGCGGCTGACCAGAGATTTCACACACGGCAGCCGACTTTTCTGTCTACGTCGGCGCCGCTCGCTCGACGGGCGGCGACTTCCGCGATGCCGGCACCCATGGTGCCGCCGCCGATAACTCCCAGGTTCAGCCGCGTTGTGCTCCTCAACTTCCGGTGAGTCGCCACCACAGAGATCAGGTATTCGACGGACCGCACGCGGCGTCCGCCGACGGGCCGTCACCGCTGCGTGGTGTTACAGCTCGATCAGGTCGTGATCGCGGCTCCCGGCGGCGAGCAGTCGCAGGTGTTCGTCGGTGCTGCCGAAGGTGTGCTCTATGGCCAGGAGCCGGCGGACGTACTGGCCGATGGCGTGTTCGGCGGTCATTCCGATTCCGCCGTGCATTTGAATGGCCTCTTGACCGATGTGACGGGCGGAGCGACCGATCTGCAGTTTGAGGCGGGATGCGAGGATCTCGTCGGCGTCGCCGTCGGCGAATTTGGCGGTCGCGTAATCGCACATTCCGCGGGCCATTTCGACCGCGACGTACAGGTCCGCGGCCCGATGTGCGAGTGCCTGAAAACTGGCTAGTGGCACACCGAATTGCTTGCGGGTCTTGAGGTATTCGACGGTCAGCGCCAGCGCCTGGTCCATGATGCCGACCGCCTCCGCGCACACGGCGAGTTGTCCGCCGATGACGGCGCGCCGGATCGCGGCGTCGGTGTCGGTGTCGGTGGCGCCGAGCCGCTCGGCGGGGGTGCGGGTCAGGGTGAGCTGCGCGCCGCGCAGTCCGTCGTAGGTGGTGTAGGGCTCGCGGGTGAGCCCGTCGGCGGTGGCGTCGACCAGGAACAGTCCCAGCCGGTCTCCGTCCTCGGGGGTGACCGCGCTGACGATCAGCCGGTCGGCGCAGTCTCCGCGCAGCACCACGTTCTTCGTGCCGTGCACGAGGTATTGGTCGCCGTCGTGTTCCGCCTTCGTGCTGACCGCCGGGCAGGACCAGCTTCCGCCCGGCTCGAGGTGCGCGAAGGCCAGCAGCAGCGTCCCGGCCGCGAGCGCGGGCAGTATCTGCGCAAGCTGGGCGGCCGACCCGGTGTCGGCGACCAGCTGCGCCGGAACGAGAACGGTGTCGGTCAATGGTTCGAGGGCCAGGCCCCGGCCGATTTCGGTCATGACCGCCGCGACCGCGGCCGGTCCGGCGCCGAGGCCCCCGTGGTCCTCGTCGATGGTCAGCGCGAGTAGCCCGACCTCGGCGAAGGTGCCCCACATCTGTCGGCTCCACCCGAGTTCGGAGGCCGCGAGCGCCTGACGGTAGCCGGGGTTGTAGTGGCGGGCGAGCAGGTCTTTGACTGTGGTGGCGAACAGCTGTTGTTCGTCGGTCAGTGCAGTGTTCATGGTCTTTGCCTCACAGTCCGAGGATCGAGCGCGCGATGATGGAGCGTTGGACTTCGCTCGAGCCGCTGTAGATGGTGGATTTGCGCAGGTTCAGGTAGGCCGGGACCGCTCGTGCCGATCCCGGTGTGGGATGGGTGGAGTCGGCGTCGACGGGCAGGGATTCGATTCCGGCCGCGTCCATGAGCAGCTCCGTGCTCGCCTGCTGCAGCTCGGATCCGCGGAGTTTGAGCAGGGAGGACACCGGGTTTGGTCGGCCGGAGCCGGAATCGAGGGCGACCTTTGCCTGCACGATCTCGAGTGCCAGCAGTTCGTTCTCGAGTTCGGCGACCTTGGCCGCGAACAGTGGGTCGTCGAGCAGCACCCCGGCCCCCACGGGGACGGCGGCGGCGTGGGCCTTGGCCTGGGACAGTTTGAGTTTGCTGAAGCCGACTTTCGCCACTCCGGTGCGTTCGAGCCCGAGGAGGAATTTCGCGTAGTCCCAGCCGGCGTTTTCCTCGCCCACGAGGCCCGTCGCCCGGACTCGGACCTCGTCGAAGAAGACCTCGTTGACCTCACAGCTGCCGTCGATCAGTTCGATTGGCCGGACGGTTACCCCCGGTGAGGTCATGTCGATGAGCAGGAAGGAGATGCCCTTCTGCTTCTTGGCGTCGGGGTCGGTGCGGACCAGGGTGAAGATCCAGTCGGCGTGCTGCGCCAGGGTGGTCCAGATCTTCTGGCCGGTGACGATGTAGTGGTCGCCGTCGCGGACTGCCCGGGTCTTGAGGGAGGCGAGGTCGGAGCCGGCGTCGGGTTCGGAGAACCCTTGGGCCCACCAAATGTCGAGGTTCGCCGTTGCCGGGAGGAATCGCTCCTTCTGTTCCTGGGAGCCGAACTGGGCGATGACCGGTCCGACCATGTTGGTGTTGAAGGCCAATGGTTCGGGCACACCGGCCAGTTGCAGCTCGTTGCGCCAGATGGTCAGTTGCATGGGTGTCCAGTCGCGGCCGCCCCACTCGGTGGGCCAGTGTGGGACGGCGAGACCGTTGCGGTTGAGGATTCGTTGCACGGTGACCAGGTCGTCGCGGCTGGGTTCTTCGAAGTCGGCGACCCGCTGGCGAATGTCTGCGGGAATCTCGGTGCGGAAGAACTGCCGCAGCTGGTGGCGGAAGGTGGTGTCGTCGTTGGAAAGTGCCAGGGTCATCGGGCTGGTTGTCCTGCCTGCGGGGGTGTGGAGGGGGTCATTGCGTGTCAGCGCCCGGTGAATAGGGCCGGGCGGCGCTGCAGGAAGGAGGCGACCCCTTCGGCGCCGTCTTCGGTGTCGAGCAGTCGCAGCATGTCCGGCACCAGTTGTTCGGCGGCGATCCGTTCACCGTCGCGTTCGGCGCGGCGGGCGGCGGTCAGCGTGGTCGAGACACCGAGAGGGGCTTGCGCGGCGATGAGCTGCGCGATCTCGTAGGCGCGCTGGAGTTGGTGTCCGACCGGGACTACCTCCTGGACCAGGCCCATCCGCAGTGCCTCGGCGGCGCCGAACGGTTCGGCGGTGAGCATGTACCGCATGGCGTTGCCCCAGCCGACCTCGCGGGGGAATCGGATGGTGGCCCCGCCGAACGGGTAGATGCCGCGGCTGATCTCCATTTGGGAGAATTTCGCGTCCTCGGCCGCGATCCGGATGTCGGTGGCCAGCAGCAGCTCGATGCCCAAGGTCATGCACCAGCCCTGGGTCGCGCTGACCACCGGCTTGCGCCGCTGGATTCCGGTGAGCTGGCGGGGGTCGACGCCGCCCTCGGGGATTCCGCCGCGCCCTTCCCGCAGTGCGTTGCCGACCTTGGCCATGTCCAGTCCGCCGGTGAAGTGCTCTCCGTGGGCATAGAACACTCCGACCCGGATATCGTCGCCGCGCTCCATTTCGCCGTATGCGAGCGCGAGTTCGGCGCGCATCTCGAGGTCGAATGCGTTGCGCTTGGGCACCCGGTTGAGGCCGATGAGGTAGACGTGACCGACCTGGTGGCGGGTGACGACCCGGTCATCGGCGGGCAGGGCGAGTTCGGTGATTGCCGGGGCTTCGGTGCTGGACATGGTGCTGTCTTCCTTCGATGAATCGGGGTGTCGTGGTGCGTATGGTCAGCGCACCGAGGTGCCCACCTTGTGGCGTTCGATGGACTTGGAGAATCCGCCGTCGGCCTTCGCGCGCCGGGCCTCGTCGCTGAAGTGGGTGAGCTGGTGCCCGTCGAAGTGCGCGTTGAGGGCGGCATGGAAGCCCTGCACCTCGAGGGTGCGGTTCAGGGACCGCTTGAGCACCTTGGTGGCGAACGGCGGTGCCAGTGCCACCCGGTTCGCGAGCGTCGCGACCGCCTCGTCGAGCTGGTCGACGGGTACGACCCGGTTGACCATCCCGCTGGCCAGAGCATCCGCTGCGGAGAGCCGTTCCCCGGTGAACAGGAATTCGCGGGCCTTGCGGTGCCCGAGGACCCACGGGTGCACCAGCACCTCGACCGCGCTGACACCCATGGTGTGCAGGACCGGGTCGGCGAAGAATGCGGTGTCGGCGGCGACGATCATGTCGCACATGTTCGCGACCATGAAACCGCCTGCGACGCAGGCACCGTCGACCCGGGCGATGGTCGGCTTCGGGAGGTTGAAGATGTTGAGGCAGTAGTCCATGTACGAGCGGGACTCGTACTCCCACCGCTGCTCGGGGGTGAAGTCCTGGCGTTCGACCTGTCCCTCCTTGAGGTCGTGTCCGGCGGAGAAATGCCCGCCCTTGCCGCCGAAGACCACCGCACGCACCTGTGGGTCGCCGCCGGCGCGCACGACTGCGTCGTTGAGCTCGTCGAGCAACTGGCTGTTCTCGGCGTTGCGCTGCTCCGGGCGGTTGTGCCAGATGGTCGCTACCGATCCGTCGATCTCGTACAGCACGTAGTCGTAAGCCACGTTCGTCTCCCTTGAAAGATGTGTGATGGGCGAGTGGCGACCCGGCCGGGTCGTGCCTCAACTCGCATTAAAACTTGCAGTGCATGTTTAAAGGTACATGCAGGGTGGCCCCAGGGGAACCCCCGGGCGAAGGAGGCGGTCGAGAATCGGGGGAATCCCCGTGTGAAGGAGGCGGTCGAGAGTCGGGGCCCGTGCAAAAAGAGGTCGAGAATCGGGCCGCCGAGGGCGGCCGAGGATCAGCGCGTGGCGCCGAGTCCGACGATCTCGGAGTACTGCAGCGTCAGGCCGTCGATCAGGCAGGACAGGCCCCGCTCGAAGGCGGCGGTGTCGAGCTCGGAGTGCTGCGGCAGCAGGTGGGCCTGGCCCAGGTGGGGGTACTGACCGGCGTAGAACGCCGGGTCTTCGGTGAAGCCGGCGAAGTAGGAGCCGAGCGCGGAGCCGGCAATGTAGTTGCGGACGGCAATGGCCACCTCGGTGGCCTGGCGCGGCGGCCAGCCACCCTTGGTCAGGCTCCCGTAGAAGGCGTCGGCCAAGCGCAGTTGGGTCGGCCGGGTTGCAGGTCCGCGGGCCAGAAGCGGCACGATGCCGGGGTGGCGCTGCAGCGCAGACCAGTAATTCCGCGCCCAGATCGGCAACGCGGTACGCCAGCCGGCGGTATCGAAGATTTCAATGTCGACGGTCTCAAGAATGGCGTCGACGACGGCGTCGGTCACCTCGTCCATGGTCTTGAAATGGTTGTACAGCGAGGGCCCCTGTACGCCGAGGCGGGCGGCGAGCTTGCGGGTGGAGAGGGCAGCCACGCCCTCCTCGTCGATCAGCGCCATGGCTTCGCCGACGATGCGCTCACGTGAGAGCAGCGGTACCCGAGGTCGTCCCATGGTTAACAGCTTGTCACGCCACCCCGACGGCCGCGAGCGACTCCCCGCCGGACGCAAGTTCGAGTCCGGGCGGATTCCCCGAAGTGACCCCCTTCACAAACTCGAATTCCGCGGTCTATAATTTCAACTATCAGCGCTAGCTTTTGAGTCGGAGCACTCGAGCGGGCGCGCACCCCACACTCCGATGACAGGATTCGTTCAATGTCTTCTCCCGCGACATCCCTGCCGCCCAAACCCACCGAGACGGGGCGGTCCCCACGGCCATCCGTGCGGGCATGGTCGGTCACCGCCATGATCGTCATGTTCGCGACGATCAACTGGGCGGACAAGGCCCTGATCGGCGTCGTCGCTCAACCGCTCAAGGAAGAACTCGGTTTGACCTCCGCTCAGATCGGGTTCGCCGGCAGCGCCTTCTTCTTTCTCTTCAGCATCAGCGGGGCCGCGGTCGGTTTGATCGGGGACCGGGTGCAGATCCGGTGGATCCTGTTCATCCTCGCCGGGATCTGGGGCCTGATCCAGTTCCCGCTCGTCATCGCCGGTACCTTCGCGGTTCTCCTGGTCACCCGCATCGCCCTCGGTGCCGCCGAAGGACCGGCCACCGCAATGGCCAATACCGGAGTCTTCCAATGGTTCCCGCCGGAAAAGCGGGCCTTTCCCTCGGCGTTGGTGACCTCCGGGTCCTCGCTCGCCAAGATCGCCGCCGCCCCCATCCTCGCGCTCATCGTGGCCGCCTGGGGCTGGCACGCCGGCTTCCTGACGATGGCAATGGTGAGCTTCATCTGGTGCGGGGTGTGGCTGCTGGTCGGTAAGGAAGGCCCCTACGCCCGCCGCGCCGGCGACGCGGATACCGATTCCGCCCCCGGCGACGACGAAACACCCCCGCATCAGCTGGTGCGGCTGCCGTTGCGGGACATCCTGCTCACCAAGTCCTTCATCGGCGCGCTCATCGGCACCTTCACCGTGTACGGGCTGGTGTCCGCCTCGATCACCTGGATCCCCTCGTACTTCGAGGCCGGGTTGGGGTACTCGCGGCTGTCGTCCGGATTCATGTTCGGTCTGCCCAGCATCGCCGCACTGGTGATGATGTTCACCTCCACCTTCGTCACCGACCGCCTCGCCCACCGCAACTTCACCACCCGCGTCACCCGGGTGTGGACGACGACGGCATTCCTGGTGATCGGCGGAATCGCCCTGGCGTGCCTGCCGTTCATCGGCGTTCCGGTTACCGTGGTCGCGGTGTTGGTGTTCGGCTACGGGTGCGCCAGCGTCGCCCTGCCGATGATGAATGCCGTTGTCTCCCAGATCGCCCCGGCACACCAGCTGTCGAGCACCCTCGGGATCTTCCTCGCCGTGCAGAACCTGTCCGGGCTCATCGCCCCGGTACTGGTCGGCATTCTGGTCGACCGCGCCCCCGACCCGTTGTCCGGATACTCCCTCGCCTACCAAATCTTCGGGGTGTCCATCCTCGTCGGCGGCCTCGTCGTGCTCCTGCTGGTCCATCCCGCCCAGGACGCCACGCGCGTCCAGGCCAAGCTCACCGCCCGGGAAGCAGCCGCCGAAGCCGACACCTGACCGCCCACCGAGCCCACACCCCGCACTCGACACTCACGACCCGCCCGGCGAACGGCTTCCACACCCACGCCGAGCCACCCGCAAGGAGAACCCGCATTGTCTGCCCTCGACGACCACCCCTGGACCCGGTTGTACCCGGCCCCGGTCGACGAACTCGACATCCCGACCGGGATGTCCCTGATCGACCTGCTGCACTCGAGCAGGGACCGCTACACCGACCAGACCGCACTGACCTTCCAAGACCGCACCTGGACCTTCGACGACCTGGCCATGCAGTCGCACGCCTTCGCGCATCTGCTCGCCGAGCACGGCTTCGGCCGCGGGGACCGCCTGGCGATCATCCTTCCCAACCGCCCCGAGTACGTCTTCGCACTGTTCGGCACTGTGATCGCCGGCGGCATCGTCGTCCAGGTCAACCACCGGTACCCGGCCGAAGAGATGCGCCGCATCCTCGACGACGCCGGCGCATCGATGGTCATCACCACCGACGAAACGCTCGACCGGTGCGCAGGCGACGGGCAGTCGTTCCTCGGCCGCCCGGTGATCCGGGTGGACACCGAGCCGAATCATCGGGCGAGCCTGCGGGGCATCGCCTCCGGGTCCGTCCGCAATTTTCTTCAGCGCCCACCGCTGAACGTTGCGGTGGACTCCTCCGAGGTCGCGGTCCTGCAGTACACCGGCGGCACCACCGGTGCGGCCAAGGGCGTGATGCTCACCCACCGCAACCTGATCGCCAACATCGAACAACGGTTCGCGGTTACCTACGCACTGTTCGACCTCCCCGACAACGCCAAGACCGTCAACGTGCTGCCGATGTGCCACGTGTACGGCCTGACCTGTGTCACGCTGACCTCGGTGCGCGGCGGAATGAACCAGATCCTCATCCCGGAGTTCGACGCAAAGGCGGTATTGGAGGTCATCAAATCGCAGCGGCCCGCTGTCTTCACCGGTGTGCCGACGATGTACATGGCGATGGGCCGCACCCCCGGCGTCGATGCGTCCGGACTCGACCAGGTCACCATCTACAACAGCGCCGGAGCCGGATTCCCGCTCGAGCAGCTCGAACAGTTCGAAACCAAGACCGGCGGCCGGATCATCGAGGGCTTCGGCATCAGCGAGGCATCCCCGTCCACCCACCTCAATCCCGTCTTCAGCGACCGCCGCGTCGGCAGCATCGGAATCCCGATGCCGCTGACCGACGTCCGGATCGTCGACCGCGACGGACACGACACCACCCCGCTTCCCGTGGGGGAGGTGGGGGAGATGATCATCCGCGGACCGCAGGTCATGACGGGCTACTGGAACCAGCCCGCACTCACCGACGCCGCGCTGCGCGAGGGCTGGTTGCTGACCGGCGACCTCGCGCACATGGACGAGGACGGCTACTTCTACATCGACGGCCGCAAGAAGGAGATGATCGTCACCAGCGGTTTTAACGTCTATCCGGCCGAGGTCGAACAGGTCCTTGCCCGGTATCCGGGAATTCTCGAGGCCGCCGTCATCGGCGTCCCCGACCCCTATCGCGGCGAGACGGTGTGCGCCTACCTCGTGCACGATCCGGATCGGCCCGTCGCGGAGACGGAGCTGGACGAGCACTGCCGCCGTTTCCTCGTCGGCTACAAGGTGCCCCGCGAGTACCGATTCGTTCCCGCACTTCCCCGCACGCCGGTCGGCAAGATCGCCAAGAACAAACTTGACGCACCGCCGCCGCAAAACCGTTGCCGGACTGACCAATCAGAAGGACACCACTGACCCATGCAAGCGATCTCTTTGACCCAGTTCGGCGACCCCGAGGTCATGGTGTGGACCGAACATCCCGACCCTGTCCCGGCCGCCGGTGAGGTGGTGATCGACGTCGCCGCCGCCGGCGTGAACCGCGCCGACATCAACCAACGACAGGGCCACTACCCACCACCCGCCGGGGCGAGCGAGATCCTCGGGCTGGAAGTGTCCGGTGTGATCAGCGAAGTCGGACCCGCGGTCACCGGATGGGAGATCGGGGACCGCGCCTGCGCCCTGCTATCCGGCGGCGGATACGCCGAACGGGTGGCGGTACCGGCGTCACAGGTGCTGCCGATACCGGAAGGCGTCGACCTGCACACGGCGGCGGCTCTGCCGGAGGCCGCGTGCACGGTGTGGTCCAACCTCGTCACCACCGCGCACCTGCGCCAGGACGAGACCGTGCTCATCCACGGTGGGGGTAGCGGCATCGGCACCCACGCGATTCAGGTCGCCACAGCGCTCGGAGCCCGCGTCGCCGTCACCGCCGGATATTCGGAAAAACTTCGAGCCTGCCAAGATTTCGGTGCCGACATTCTGATCAACTACACCGACACCGACTTCGTCACTGCGGTCAGAGGCAGCACGGACGGACGCGGCGTGGACGTCGTCCTGGACAACATGGGTGCCGCCTATCTCGCCCGCAACGTCACCGCCCTCGCAGACGGTGGACGCCTGGTGGTCATCGGCCTGCAGGGAGGCTGGGAGGGCACCCTCAACCTCGCGCAACTCATGGCCAAACGCGCCGGCGTGCACTCCACCAGCCTCCGCAGCCGCCCCACCACCGGACGCAGCGGCAAAGCAGACATCGTCCGCGACGTTGTGAAGCACGTGTGGCCGATGATCGCCGAGGCGACCGTGCGACCCGTCGTGCACGCGGTACTCCCCATCGGAAAGGTAGCTGCCGCGCACCGGATGCTCGACGCCCCCGACACGATCGGAAAAATACTCGTGAAGGTGTCGTAGTACCAGCAACGGTTGGCACCCGATGTCCGCCTCCCAGCAACAGTGCGCCGATAGAACGCGTACGAGCAGGACGCCTTCGGCGCCGCCACCCCATCAGCGCTTCACCGTTCTCTATTCTTCTCGCGGTCCGATGATCGAGCGCGCGATGATCGAACGCTGGACTTCGCTCGATCCGCTGTAGATGGTGGACTTGCGCAGGTTCAGGTAGGTGGGACCGCTCGATTCGACCCCCGTGTGGGATGGGCAGGGAGTAGAGCTGATGCGGTACCCGGATCGTCGCTGAGAACGGAAGAGGTGGGTGACGCAGGTCAGTGTCGTCGATCGTGGCTGTGGAGTTCGTCGAGGACCTGATCGAGGGCGGTGGTCGGGATACAGAAGTCCGGCCCTTCCGCGTCTCGGAGGTAGGCGCGCACGTTCGCAAGCAGGGCGAGTTCACGCTTGAGGTCGTCGGTGGTCCGGTCAGTCACAGCGTCATCCTCCCTGAGTGGTGTTGGGGCAACCATCGGGGCGGATGCTTCGTGCTGATCTGGACGCCGGCCACGGTGCCGAACTGGTCGAGGTCCATGCGGAAGATCACTCCGTGCTGCGGCTCCCATTCGTAGGTGCCGTACCCGTGCTCGGTGTGCTGTGGACCCGCTCTGCGGGCGGTCTCTGACTGGTGATCGGTATCCATCGGGCGCTCTCGCGAGGAGCCGCCGCCCGCGTCCGTAGGGACAGCGGCCGATCGTCAGAGCTCAGCCCGGATGAAGAGAACTCGCTCAACGACTCAACGAGCACACCGTCGCCCAGAACGCAGGCATGCTGAAGGTTCCGCGCACCACGGTGTATGGGCATCTGAACAAACGTCGGATGGACAGCGCACCGGTCGCGCAGGAGAGGGCGGCAACGCGATACGCGCGGCCCATTCCGTGACCCAGCTCCCGCTTTCACCCCGTTGGCTACGAACGCGAAAGGTCACTCGCCCGAGGTGCCACCCACCCAAGGCAACATTGTTCGGTTACCCGTGACCACATAGACGTCGATGACCTTGTGCAGCTTATGGTTGCGGCTGAAGCGGCGCAGGCCGACCGCGAGTTCGTAGCCGAGTCGGGCACGAACCGCCCCCATTCCGGACTCGTTCGGGCGGGCCTCGATGCTAATCATCAAACACCAGTACCGCTCGGCGCGCTCGGCCAAATTGTTGAGCAGGGTGGTTGTTCCGACCCCGAGCAGGCCGGGGACCACCATGCCGCGGTCGTAGTCGCGCCTTTGCTGCGGGCGACGAGCAGATCGAATTCGTGTTGCTCCCGGCCCGCTCCAGCGCCGAGGGCCGCAGGCCGATCCGGGCTTGAAGGGGTTCAGGGCGGAATCCATATCGGCACCTACAGACAATTATGGGGCAATATCCCATGAATGTCTGTGCGATAGGCCAGGACTGGGACGGCGAAGCGGAGGGTAGGTCGGCGCAGTCGTCGTCTCGACCGGGGCGCCGCCCGCCCAGCCGCGATGGATCGCGTCAGTTCCGGCTCGCTGGGTGCTCATGCCAAGGGCTAAGCTAAGGCTTGTGAACGTGCGTCCAGGGAGCTGACGGGCCCATCCAATATCTCTGCCCGGGTGCGCGAATTCGGGAAGGTCCCTAGCGCTGGCGATCCGGACGAAGTCCGTGACGATATCGGTGCGCCGGTCACGTGGGACATGTCGTCCCGGCTGTTAGAAATAGGGGCCCTTGTCCCTCGCGAATGATGGGTAGTGGCTTCCACGGGTGAACGGATACCGTCACGGGCGCTCCCAGGTCGCGGTGTGTGACGGATTCGGTTCGGTGGCCTGGTACATCGTGTGCGGCGTCCGAACTCGGATTTCAGCCGGTCCAGGAAGTGGACCGAGCTGTGTTGGTTTCGAGCTGTCGGCGGATCGCGTTGCCGAGAAGTTGGGTGGTGGCGGTGCCGCCGATGTCGGGGGTGAGGGTGTCGCCGCCGGCGGCGAGGACGTCTTCGACTGCGGTCATGACGGCGGTGGCGGCCTCGGTCTCGCCGAGGTGGTCGAGCATCATGCTCGCGCTCCAGATCTGCCCGATCGGGTTGGCGATGCCCTTGCCCGCGATGTCGGGGGCCGATCCGTGGACCGGTTCGAACAGGCTCGGGAACTTGCGCTCGGGGTTGATGTTTCCGCTCGGGGCCACGCCGATGGTGCCGGTGCAGGCCGGGCCGAGGTCGGAGAGGATGTCACCGAACAGGTTGCTGGCGACGACGACATCGAACCAGTCCGGGTGCAGGACGAAGTTCGCGGTGAGGATGTCGATGTGGTACTTGTCCACCGCGACGTCCGCGAAGTTCTGGGCCATCGCTTCGACGCGCTGATCCCAGTACGGCATCGTGATCGAGATGCCGTTGCTCTTTGTCGCCGAGGTGAGGTGTTTCTTGGGCCGGGACTGGGCGAGGTCGAAGGCGTACTTCAGGATTCGGTCCACCCCGGTGCGGGTCATCACCGTTTCCTGGATGACGGTTTCGCGGTCGGTGCCCTCGAAGATCTTGCCGCCGATGCTCGAGTATTCGCCCTCGGTGTTTTCCCGCACGACGTAGAAGTCGACGTCACCGGGTTGACGGCCGGTCAGCGGGCTGGTGATGCCGCGGAGCAGTTTGACCGGGCGCAGGCTCACGTACTGGTCGAAGTGGCGGCGGAACTGCAGCAGGCTGCCCCACAGGCTGATGTGGTCGGGGACCACGTCGGGCCAGCCGACGGCGCCGAAGAAGATGGCGTCGAACTGGTTGAGCTGGTCGAACCAGCCATCGGGCAGCATCGTGCCCGTCTTGGTGTAGTAGTCGGCGCTGGCGTAGTCGAACTGCTCGTAGTCAATGTGGAAGTCGAATGCCGACGCCGCGGCTTCGAGGACCCGCAGTCCCTCCGGGACGACTTCCGTGCCGATCCCGTCGCCGGGGATGACTGCGATCCGATGTGTTGCGCCCATGGTGTGGTGACTTCCCTTCGGGGTCCAGAAATCCTGGCGTGCAGCACTATCGGCGCTGCCGCCGGGGATGATTCGGGTGTTTGGTTATGCAGGCCGGTGAGGGGACCGGTCAGGCCAGCTCGCGTGAGGTCGCGCCCTCGCGTTCCTCGAGGGCGCGGATGGCGCTGGCGGTGAGGCTTTCCGTGATGTGTCGCCGCATCAGCTCGCCGGTGCCGGACACATCGCCCGCGACCACCAGGTCGAAAAGTTGGTGGTGCTCGTCGAGGTCGCGGATGCGGGGTTCGTCTCCCGGCGGAAGTTCGAGGCCGACGCGGCGATACCGGTCGGACTTGTCCCAGACGTCGTCGAGCAACCGGATCAGCACGTCGTTGTGGGAGGCGACGTAGAGGGCACGGTGGAACTCGCGGTGGGCTTGCAAGCCCTCTTCGCCCCATTGACGGGTGACCGGCACCAGTCGGTTCAGCGCGGAGCGCATGAACAGAATGTCCTGATCGGTGCGCCGTGCAGCGGCCAGTTCGGCGGCGGTGGGGTCGAGGGAGAGTCGGACCTCGAAGAGCTGACGGGCCTCCTGTGCGCTCATCTGTGCCACTCGCACGTCGCGGTGCGAGTCCATCTCCACGAGCCCTTCGCTGCTCAGACGGCGGACCGCCTCGCGCAGCGGGGTGATGCTCATCTTGAGGCTGTCGGCGAGTTCGTACTGCGCCAGGCGTGATCCCGGGGTGAGTTCGCCGCTCAAGATCAGCCGACGTAGCTCGCCGTATGCCACGTCGCCCTTGCTGGAATAGACGTTCATGACGTTCGTCGACTGCATGTGCCCTCCCTCACCCAAATCCTCGGTCTGTGCTCCCGGCCACAAATTGGCTCTTGTGTCCGGCGCCACGATCAGTCTAACATCGCTCTTGCATCTTATAAGTCTTATAAGCGTTATAAGACGAAAGAAAGTGAGGAGAGGAAGCACATGAAGATCATTTCCGTACACGAGGGCATCGTCCCGATCAGCTCGTCCATCCGGAACGCCTGGATCGACTTCAGCAAGATGGACTGCTCGATCGTGGCGATCGTCAGCGACGTCATGCGAGACGGCGAGCCGATCGTCGGCTACGGCTTCAACTCCAACGGCCGCTACAGCGCTGGCGAGATCCTGCGCCGCCGCGCCATTCCCCGACTCCTCGACGCCGACCCCGAAGCCCTGCTCGACGAGGCCGGCGACCTGGACCCGACCCGGGCCTGGGACATCATGATGAAGAACGAAAAGCCGGGCGGTCACGGCGAACGTTCGGTCGCGGTCGGTGTCATGGACATGGCCCTGTTCGACCTCGCGGCGAAGATCGCCGACAAGCCGCTCTACCGCTACCTGTCCGACAAATACGGGGACGGCCAGCCCGACGACTCGGTCTTCGTCTACGCCGCCGGCGGCTACTACGCGCCCGGCAAGACCCTGAAAGACCTGCAGGACGAGATGCGCGGCTTCCTCGACATGGGCTACAACGTCGTCAAGATGAAGATCGGCGGCGCCGACCTGGCCGAGGACCTCGAGCGCATCGACGCCGTCCTCGAGGTCCTCGACGGTGACGGCTCCCGCCTCGCGGTCGACGTCAACGGCCGCTTCGACCTGGCGACCGCCCTCGAATACGGCAAGGCCATCGAGCCCTATAACCTGTTCTGGTACGAGGAGGTCGGCGACCCGCTCGACTACCGCCTCAACGCCGTGCTGTCCGAGAACTACTCCGGCCGCATCGCCACCGGCGAGAACCTCTTCTCCCTGCAGGACGCCCGCAACCTGATCCGCTACGCCGGCATGCGACCGGACCGCGACATCATCCAGGTCGACCCCGCCCTGAGCTACGGCCTGACCGAATACCTGCGGGTGCAGGAGATGCTCAAGGACCACGGGTGGTCCTCGCGCCAGTGCATCCCGCACGGCGGACACCAGTTCTCCCTGCACATCGCCGCCGCACTGAAGCTGGGCGGCAACGAGTCCTACCCGGGCGAATTCCAGCCGACCGGCGGCTTCGCCGACGGTGCGGTCGTCGAGAACAGCCAGGTCGGGCTCACCGAGATCCCCGGCATCGGTTTCGAGGGCAAGGCCGCCTTCTACAAGGTGCTCCGCGCGCTGCACCACTGACCCCCACCCTCCATGGTTCCGGCTGACGCGGGGACCGCCACCTGGTCCGATGTGCGAAGGAGCACTCGCGATGACTACTACCACCATGTCCCCGAGCCACACCGAACCTGAACGCTCGCGGCTCAGCCGGCTGATGCGCGAGTTGTGGTTCCAAGTGCTGCTGGGGGCGGTCCTCGGAATCACGGTCGGCGTCCTGCTCCCGGACGTCGGCGCCGCGCTCAGCCCGTTGAACGACTGGTTCATCAGCATCGTCAAGATGATCGTCGTCCCGGTCGTGTTCTGTGTGGTCACACAGAGCATTTCGTCGATGGACAGCCTCCGGAAAGCCGGCCGGATCGGTGCCAAGGCGCTCGGCTACTTCATGGTCCTGTCGCTGCTGTCGATGCTCATCGGGCTGGTCGTGGCCAACGTCTTCAAACCGGGCGCGGGCATGAACATCAACCTCGCCGAGCTCGACACCGAGAGCATCCCCGGCGCCGGCCAGGCCCACGGCGCGGTCGACTTCATCGACCGCATCATCCCGACCAACCTGTTCGGTGCCGTCACCGGCAACGAAATCCTTGCCGCACTGCTGGTCTCGATCGTGTTCGGCTGCGCCCTCAACGTCTCCGGCGAGAAGGCCGCACCGATCAACGACGGCATCTCGGCGCTGACGTCCGTGGTGTTCAAGATCGTCGGCTGGGTTATGCGACTGGCCCCGATCGGCACCTTCGGCGCCCTGGCCTCGGTCGTCGCCAAATACGGCGCCGAGAGCCTGCAGCAGCTCGGCTACCTGATCCTGCTGTTCACCGGCACCTGCGTCGTGTACGTCATCGTGGTGCTGGGGGTCATCAGCCGAGCCTGCGGTGTCGGCCTGTTCTCGCTGATGCGCTACCTCAAGGCCGAACTCCTGGTCGCCCTGAGCACCTGCTCGAGCGAGGCGGTGCTGCCGCAACTGGTCCGCAAACTCGAGGACCTCGGTGTCGGCAAGCCGGTCGTCGGCATCGTGATCCCGTCCGGGTTCTCGTTCAACCTCGACGGATCCGCGGTCTACCTCACGATGGCCTCACTGTTCCTCGCCCAGGCAGTCGGAATCGACCTGTCCTGGCAGCAACAGCTGATCATGGTCGGAGTCATGATGCTGACCAGCAAGGGAACCGCCGGCATCGCAGGCGGAGCGTTCATCGTCCTCGCCAGCACGATCACCGCCGTCGGCCACGTCCCCCTCGCCGCACTCGCCCTGATCGTCGGTGTCGACCGCATCCTCAACGAGGGCAGGGTCTTCATCAACGTTCTCGGCAACGCGATGGCCACCATCGTGATCGGCAAGTGGGAGAACGACTTCGACGCAGAGAAGGCACGAGCAGCGCTCGGTGCCGGGCCCGGCAAGCACG
>NZ_LTCZ01000255.1:0-3769 GCF_001583455.1 Rhodococcus sp. LB1
TGCCCGACCGCCGGCGGTCGCGCCGGCGACCGGGAAAGGCATAGCGCTCGCGCGCATCGGACCGTGGCACCGCGCACCACGTCACCTGGTGGTGGTCGGGGCTGGTGTGGGCGCCAGCGACATCCCGGCGTAGACCTCGTCGAGAACGGTGGGCAGCAAAGCGTTCGCCGTGGTCTTGCCCTCGGGCGACAGGGTCAGGTTCGTCCAGATCACCAGCGTGACGTCGTTGTCCGGGTCGTAGCCGATGAACGAGTTGAAACCCGGCAGCTCACCGCCGTGGTAGTACATCGAGGCGTTCGGCCCGAAACGCTGATAGCTGATGCCGTACCCGTATTGCTGCCCGTCGGGTGTGCTCGGATCCTCGGGTTGCAGGCTGTGGAGCCATTGCTGCTGGTACTCGGCATTCAGGACATTGCCCGACACCAGTGCCCGGATCCACGTGGCCAGGTCGTCTGCCGTGGAGATGGCGCCACCGGCAGCGGTGGCGTACGAGGAATTCTGGTTGGTGTAGTCGAGGGGTTGAAGTGTTCCCGCTCGTGCGGCGGCCTGCATGTCGGCGGGATACTCCTCGTCGACCATCGCGTAGGACGATTCGCCGTACATGTAGCCGTGCGAGTAGCGATCCGGGATGGTCGCGGCGTCGGCGGCAGCGGGAAGCGAGGTTTGCTGCAACCCGAGGGGTCCGAACAATCGATCCCGGAATTGCTCGGCCAACGGGCGCCCGCCGACCTTCTCGGCGATCAGACCCAGCAATGCGTAGTTCGTATTGCTGTACTCGTAGGACGTGCCCGGCGGGAATTCCGACGGGTGCCGGAACGCGATATCCAAGACCTCTTGCGGCGTCCACGCCTTCGCCGGGTCGGTATCCAGAGTGGCCGCGAATTCGGGCGAGTTCGTATAGTTGTAGAGCCCACTGCGCATCGTCAACAGCTCTGCGACGGTGATGTTCTCGCCGTTGGGCACGTCCGAAACGTAGGTGGACACCGGGTCGCCGAACTCGAGCTTCCCGTCCTGGGCGAGGAGCACGGTCAGCGCCGCAGTCATGGTCTTGGTGTTCGACGCGATCCGGAAATGGGTTTGTTCGTCAGGCGGCGTCTGCGCGCCCAGTTCGGTCGTACCGACCACGGCGCCAAAGGTCCCCTGTGGGGTGCGGAGCTGCACCACCGCGCCGGGCACGAGCAGCTCCTCGGCCGCAGCGTTCACGGCGGACTGGAATGCAGCCGGATCGATGGGTTTCAGCGCCGACCCCTCTGGTGCGGCCGCGGTCGTCGCGGCGGGCAGTGCACCGTTCGACGTCGGCGAGGTCGTCGGCTCGGAAGTGGTCGAGCAGCCCGCGATCGCAAGGGCAACGCCCACCGCGAGCACACCGGCGCGGGTGGTATTCAGTGTGCGGTAACGACGCCCTCCGGCCCTCCGGCTCGGCACGTTCTCCGCCGGGGAATCCCTCATCGTCAGTATCACCGCCTCTGCGGCAGGGTCCGATACCGCGCCGATGAGCGGTACCAGCTGGGCAGATCTCCGTGTGCATCGTAACCCCGGTGCCCGCCCGCTCCTTCGACTTCACCGGAACAATCTCCCGCGGAAAAAACATACTTCTCCTTCACGATCGGCCCCCGGGAGACAGAATGCGGGAACCGCACGGACACCCGATCACCGGCTCACCTCCTCCGACCCGCTCATCGTCACCCGCAACAACCCGCCCAGACGAACGCGGCCTCGGAGATCAGTACATCCGCCGCACCTGTAGCGCCCACGAAAATCCGCTCGCGTTTCAAGAATGGTCGCGAGGGTAATTGCGGTGTATGGGCGCACGAGTGAGGACAAGCGGCCGGAGCACACCGGCCAGGCCTGACCGTGGAGGCACTTCCTCTCACAGCAAGACCACGGACAACGACAGCCCGATGGCCACCGCCACGTCGGCGACAATTCGATCGCACCAGACTGCGAAGAAGTCGACGCCGCCCTCGGGCGCAGCCTCGGGGCGGCTGCCACGAAGACGACCGTTGCCCCCCAGGCGACCGGCAGCCGAGAAATCACCCTCCACGTCACGCCGCAGCGTCCCCCGGAGAAGTAAGCCGGCGCCCCCACCGTCGCGAACGGCCCACCCCACGAAGCCGACGGCCCGGAAGCATCCCCGAGACACCGGGTCCCACGAAACGGCGCGCCCTCGGTCCACCACGCCGACCCGTCAGCGCAGGCCCGACCCGATCTCGCACGAGACCGAACGCGGACTCTTGTCGCGGTCGGTCGAGGCGGTCATCGCATGGCTGAAAAACCACGTTCACCGGCTCATGGACGCGATGCGAGAACACACCGAGACGGTGATGCAGAATATTCGGCAGCAGTTCCGGGAATGGATGGACACGCTCGTCGACACGATCGCGCAGAGCGACGCGGGGATCAACGCCGTAATTGCAGGCATTCGGGCCGCCCTGACCGGCAAGAATCCTGTGTGGGCCGCGATCAAAGCGCTCGTGTCCGGGTTGAGCGGCAAGGCCAAGGTCGCCCTGGTTCTCGTCCTGGTCCTCGGGTCCCTGCTCGCGCCGGTACTGCTCGTGGTCCTCCTGCTCGTGCTCGTCGTCGCGGCGCTGGTGGCGGCGGTGCGCGCCGCCGCCAAGTGAACGCCCACAATCTTCACCGTGAACAGGGTTGCCGCTGAGGCACTTCCGATTTTCGGTGCCAATCCGCAATCTCGAGACAGTCCGCGTGGATGCGTGGCCGCGGAAAGCTGCCCGAACCGAATTTTTTGGTGGTGGTTGAGTGTCCCGCGGCTGGGGTAGTCGACAAGCGGCGCCCCATACCGCGCACGGTTTTGCGAGACATTTCCGAGGACGGTTCTGCCACACATTGCCGAAGTGGGCGAGCGGTGCGCCGGCGACTACTCGGTAAAGGGGTTCGACGATGAAAACCAAAGGTCAGGTGGCATTGGCCGTCGGCGCAGGATACATGCTGGGCCGTACACACCGGATGAAGATGGCACTGATGCTCGCGGCCGCGGGCGCGACCGGACGCTTCCCCGGCGGGCCACGCGATTTACTGGAACGCGGTACGAAGATGCTCGCGAGCTCCCCCGAGTTCGCCAAGATCAGCGACTCGGTGCGCGAAGAGCTGGTCAGCGCGGCGAAGGCCGCAGCGGTCACCGCCGCAAGCCAACGCATCAATTCGCTCAACAACCGCCTCCTGTCCAGCGGCGGAGAAGTCGTCGGCGACGTGGGCGACACCGTGGACGACGCTGCGAGTGGTGTCGGCAATTCCGTAGGCAAGCTCAGCAGGCTCGGAAAACTCGGTCGCAAGCGACGCGGCCGGTCCGAGGACGAGGAGTACGACGAGTCCGAAGTCGAGGAAGAGCCGGACGAACAGTACGCCGACGAGGAAGACGAGTACGAGGAGCCCGACGAGGAAGACGCCGCCGAGGAAGATACCGCCGACGAGGAACCCGCCCCACGCAAGCGGCCCGCCGCGCGTCGACGGACTTCCAGCAACGGCAGCTCCCGGCCGACCAGCAGGTCGCGGAGCGCGAAATCCGACGAGGATGACGAAGAGGCCCCAACCAGGGGCCGCAAGACACGGGCGAAGGCCACGACTAATTCTGCGCCCGTCCGGCGCGGCGGACGGTGAGCACGATGACGAACGCCGCGAAGAAACTGCGAGAAACCGCACCGGGTGACGGCAACGGATCGTCCAGCGTGCTCCAGGAAGCAATGCAGAGGCTGGTCGGCACGGTGGCCGACAAGGCACTCTCGACTGTCTCCGACAAGGTGCAGGGTGC
>NZ_LTCZ01000256.1:0-536 GCF_001583455.1 Rhodococcus sp. LB1
CGACGCACGAAGATCGTATGCACACTTGGACCTGCTACCGCCACCGGTGACCGTATTCGCGAGCTCGTCGAAAGCGGTATGGACGTGGCGCGGCTGAATTTCAGCCACGGCGAACACGCCGACCACGAGGAGAACTACAAACGCGTCCGGGCCGCCTCGGACGCGACGGGGAAGGCGGTCGGTGTCCTCGCCGACCTCCAGGGCCCGAAGATCCGGCTCGGCCGGTTCGCCGAGGGTCGCACCACGTGGGCCAACGGTGAGGAAGTGCGGATCACCGTCGACGAGGTCGACGGCACCCACGATCGGGTGTCGACCACGTACAAGCAGCTCGCCGAGGACGCCAAGCCCGGCGACCGTCTGCTCGTCGACGACGGCAAGGTCGGTCTCGTCGTCTCCGGTGTGGAGGGCAACGACGTGATCTGCCGGGTCACCGAGGGTGGCCCGGTCAGCAACAACAAGGGTGTGTCCCTGCCGGGGATGAACGTGTCGGTCCCGGCGCTGTCGGAGAAGGACATCGCCGACCTCGAGTTCGCGCT
>NZ_LTCZ01000257.1:0-40422 GCF_001583455.1 Rhodococcus sp. LB1
CGAACATCCGTTACCGAAAGGGGACCCAATATACTGGGTCCCCTTTCGTGGTTTGTGTGAAAGGAATGACTGTGTCGGAGAGTGACGACGGACGTCGGTCCTTCCGCGGAGGCGGCGCCTCCAACAGCGATCGTGGCAGCGCCTCCAACAGCAATCGTGGCGGTGCGTCCAGCGGCGATCGTGGCGGCGCCGGCGGTTCGGGTCGTGGTGGCTCGACCGGTGGTCCCCGTCGCGATTCGCGCGACAACCGTGGCGGTGCCGGTGGCGATCGTCGCGGTGGCGGACCCCGTCGTGGTGGCGAGGGCGGCTTCGCGCCTCGCGGACGTGAAGGTGACCGTCCGCAGCGGCAGCAGGCCCGTCCGGACGAACCGGATCTGCCCGAGAACGTCGAGGCCGGCGAGCTCGATCCCGCGGTACGCCGCGACCTGCTGAGCCTGGACAAGACGAATGCGAACACGGTTGCGCGTCACCTGGTGATGGCCGGCAAGCTCGTCGACGACGATCCGCGACTTGCGCTCGCGCATGCTCGCGCCGCGCGCCAGCGTGCGGGCCGAATCGCCATCGTCCGTGAGGCCGCGGGTATCACCGCGTACCACGCCGGCGAATGGGCGGAGGCGCTGTCGGAGTTGCGCGCCGCTCGTCGCATGGCCGGTGGTCCCGGACTGCTCGCGGTGATGGCTGACTGCGAACGCGGTCTGGGCCGCCCGGAACGGGCAATCGAACTCGGGCGGAGCGAGGAAGCTGCTGCGCTGTCCGGTGACGAGGCAGCCGAACTGCGCATGGTGGTCGCCGGAGCGCGCATGGACCTCGGTCAGTTCGACCAGGCCGTGGTCACGCTGCAGACCCCCGATCTCGACGCCTCCCGGACCGGTCCCGGTGCCGCTCGCCTGTTCTACGCGTACGCCGATGCCTTGGTGGCCGCCGGTCGCATCGAAGACGGACTCAAGTGGTTCCTCAATTCCGCCGCGGCGGATCTCGAGGGTGACACCGACGCGGAGGAGCGTGTGGCCGAGCTGACCGGAGACGATCAGTGACGGCTCTGCGCGACGGTTACGACGCACTGCTGCTCGACCTCGACGGCACCCTGTACCAAGGGCCGCAGGAAATCCCCGGTGCGCGAGAGGCTTTGGCGGCCGGGCAGCAGTCCTGCTATTACGTGACCAACAACGCCAGTCGCCGGCCGGGTGAGGTCGCGGAACACCTGACGGAACTCGGTTTCGATGCCGACGAGTCGACGGTGGTGACGAGTTCACAGACCGCGGCCAGGCTGCTCGCGGAGAACGTCGCCCCCGATTCGCCGGTGCTCATCGTGGGCACCGAAGCGCTCGCCGACGAAGTCCGGAACGTCGGACTGCGTCCGGTGCGGTCGTTCGAGGACGCGCCCGCGGCTGTCGTCCAAGGACATTCGCCGACGACGGGATGGGCGATACTCGCCGAGGCGACCCTCGCGATCCGGGCAGGCGCGGTCTGGGTGGCGGCGAACCTGGACTCGACCCTCCCCACCGAACGCGGACTCGTCCTCGGCAACGGATCGATGGTCGCAGCGCTCCGCACGGCGACGTCCCGCGAACCACTCGTGGCGGGTAAACCGGCCGCGCCGCTGATGGAAGACGCGATGCGCCGCAGCAAGTGTGTGCGCCCGCTCGTCGTGGGCGACAGGCTGGACACCGACATCGAAGGCGCCAACAACGTCGGCCTCGATTCCCTGCTGGTGCTCACCGGCGTGAGCACCGCGGTCGACGTGCTGCGCGCCGCTCCGGAGCAACGGCCCACCTACCTGGCGTCCGAACTGGACGCGCTCAACCGGCCCGCCGAGGAATCCCTCATCGGTGAGGACAACCGGTGGTCCGTCGAGTTCGACGGCAGCGACCTGGTGATCGAACCGACAAGCGATTCCGCCGCGCCGGTGGATTCGGCTGCGCTGCTGCGGGCCGTGACCGCCGGCGCCTGGAAGTTCCCCGACTTCTCGCGGATCACGTCGACGACGCCCGCGGTGAGTGCGGTCGTCTCCGGCTGGGGTGCCTGAAACCCGGCAGACCCGCGTTGTCCGTCACGCGATTCGCTGTATGCGTATCGGAACGCGATGGACTAGCGTTGTGCCCGATGAGCACGCCAATACCGCGCCCGGGAGCCCATCTACCTGGGCCTCCTCAGAGTGTCGACCCCGAGAAGATCCACACGGAGGTCGACGGATTGTTGTCGCGGCTCGGAGCCGTCGAACCTGATCCTGACGACGAGCACGGCGTCGGGGTCATCCCACGCAAAGCCCATCTTCTCGAGAAGGCGCACGACGTGCTGGTGGAGGCGCTGGCCACCGTGGACAAGATCTGACGTGGCCCGTCGAGCACGGGTGGATGCCGAACTCGTTCGGAGGGGACTGGCCCGGTCCCGAGAGCACGCGCAAGAACTCATCGCCTCCGGCCGAGTACTGATCTCGGGAGCGGCAGCGACCAAACCGGCCACCGCAATCGAAGCGGGAACTCCGCTGCGGGTGGTCGAGCTCGACAACGAAGTGTCCTGGGCATCGCGCGGGGCGCACAAACTCCTCGGTGCGCTCGAGGCGTTCGGCCCCCGCGGACTCGAGGTCGAGGCCAAGCGCTGCCTGGACGCCGGCGCGTCCACCGGCGGCTTCACCGACGTGCTGCTTCACCACGGCGCGCGAGAGGTCGTGGCGGTGGACGTCGGATACGGCCAGCTGGTGTGGCGGCTGCAGTCCGACGACCGCGTCCACGTCGTCGACCGGACCAACGTGCGATCCATCGACGCCGAGCAGATCGGCGGCCCGGTCGATCTGGTGGTCGCGGACCTCTCGTTCATCTCCCTGAAGCTCGTCCTCCCGGCGTTCGTCGCCTGCGTGGCCGACGGCGCAGATCTGATTCCGATGGTGAAGCCGCAGTTCGAGGTCGGCAAGGACCAAGTGGGCTCCGGTGGTGTGGTGCGTGACCCGGAGCTGCGCGTCGCCGCGGTACTGGATGTCGCGAAGACGGCAGCATCGCTGGGACTGCGTACCGTCGGTGCAGTGGCCAGTCCGCTGCCGGGACCGTCGGGGAACGTCGAGTACTTCCTGTGGCTCCGCGCGGATGTCACACCCGGGACGGATGATGTACCGGTCGAGTCGGTTGAAGAGTTGATCCGCACCGCGGTGCAGGAGGGACCACAGTGAGCGGGGGAAGCAGCGGCGCCCAGCAACGCGAGCGGGAGATCCTGCTCGTCGCGCACCCGGGCCGCGCCGAGATCACGGAGACCGCGCGGCGCGTCGGCAAGATCTTCGAGCGGGCCGGGATCGGACTGCGCGTCCTCGTCGACGAGGTCGACAGCACCCGCATCGAACCGATGGACGGCATGGCGGCCGACGAATTCCTGGTTCCCGGGCTGGAAGTCACCATCGTGCAGGCCGGCCCCGACGCCGCCCTCGGTTGCGAGATGGTGCTCGTCCTCGGCGGAGACGGGACGTTCCTCCGGGCAGCGGAACTCGCCCAGGCCGCGTCCATTCCGGTACTGGGTATCAACCTGGGCCGCATCGGGTTCCTCGCGGAAACGGAGGCCGAGCACCTCGACGAGGCGCTCGCCCAGGTGGTGCGTCGTGAATACCGCATCGAACACCGTATGACGCTGGACGTGCTGGTCCGTGTGGACGACGAGATCATCGAACGCGGCTGGGCGCTCAACGAGGCGAGCATCGAGAACCGGTCCCGGCTCGGTGTCCTCGAGGTAGTGCTCGAGGTGGACGGCCGCCCCGTGTCGGCCTTCGGCTGCGACGGCGTCCTCATCTCCACCCCGACCGGGTCGACGGCATACGCGTTCTCGGCAGGCGGTCCCGTGGTGTGGCCGGAACTGGAGGCCCTGCTGGTGGTCCCGAGCAATGCGCACGCGCTGTTCGCGCGCCCCCTCGTGACGAGCCCGAATTCGCTGATCGCGGTCGAGACGGTGGCAGGCAGCCACGACGGCCTGGTGTTCTGCGACGGTCGCCGGACCCTCGAGCTGCCCGCGGGCGCCCGCGTCGAAGTGGTGCGTGGCAAGGAACCCGTTCGTTGGATACGACTGGATTCGGCGCCGTTCGCGGACCGGATGGTGCGAAAGTTCGAGCTGCCCGTCACCGGGTGGCGAGGAAGGAAGCCCTAGACGTGCTGGCAGAGATCAGGATCGACAACCTCGGTGTGATCTCCGAGGCGTCGGCGCAATTCCATGAAGGTTTGACCGTGCTCACCGGTGAGACCGGTGCGGGCAAGACGATGGTGGTGACGAGCCTGCACCTGCTCAGCGGTGCGCGAGCGGACGCGGGCCGGGTGCGTCTCGGCGCGCCCCGTGCCGTGGTCGAGGGCCGGTTCATGACGGACGACGGCTCGGAGCACGTCGAACGTGCCGTGTCCCGGCTGCTCGAATCGACCGGCGCCGAGCGGGACGAGGACGGCACCATCATCGCGGTGCGGACCGTCGGCAGCGACGGACGGTCCCGCGCCCACCTGGGTGGGCGCAGCGTTCCGGCGGGCGTGCTGTCCGAGTTCACCGATCCACTGCTCACCGTTCACGGTCAGAACGATCAGCTGCGGCTCCTCCGGCCCGACCAGCAGTGCGCCGCCCTGGACAGGTTCGCGGACAAGACGGTCGGCCCGCTGCTGGCGCGGTACCGCAAGCACCGCGACGAATGGGTGACCGCACGGTCCGAACTGATCGAACGCACCGGGCGTACCCGGGAACTCGCGCAGGAAGCCGACCAACTGACGTTCGCCCTCAACGAGATCGACGGCATCGCGCCCACCCCGGGCGAGGACGAGTCGATCGTGTCGGAGGTGCGCAGGCTCAGTGAACTCGACTCGCTGCGCTCGGCGGCCGAGGAAGCGCACGCCGCGCTCGCCGGCGGCGACGACATGGACGGCGACGGTGTGGGCGCACCCGCGCTGGATCTGTTGTCCGAGGCGCGGGCCCGGATCGAATCGGCCACCGACCCCGAACTCGACGGGCTCGGACCGCGTCTCGCCGACGCGATCGCGGTGGTCACCGACGTCTCCGCCGACCTGACCACGTATCTCGCCGGGCTTCCCGCGGATCCGGGGGCGCTGGACTCCTTGCTGTCGCGGCAGGCGGAACTGAAGAACCTCACCCGCAAGTACGCCGCCGACGTCGACGGCGTACTGGAATGGGCAGACAACGCCCGTGCGAGGCTCGAGAAGATCGACGTGTCCTCCGATGCCTTGGCGGCGTTGACGAAGCAGGTCGAGGAGTCGGCGACGTCCACCGCGGAGGCCGCGTCGAAACTGACCGCGGCCCGCGTCAAGGCGGCGGCCAAGCTCGCCAAGGCCGTCAGTTCCGAACTCGCAGGTCTGGCGATGGGCCGGGCCGCTCTCGAGGTGTCGGTCCGGCCCCGGATCGCCGGACCGCAGGACACCGCCCCGCTCACCGTCGACGGGACGGAACTGCACGCGGGATCGTCCGGCGTCGACGAAGTGGAATTCCGGCTGTCGGCGCACAGCGGCGCTCAGTCGCTGCCCATCAGCAAGAGTGCGTCGGGTGGTGAACTCTCGCGCGTGATGCTGGCCCTCGAGGTGGTGCTCGCCGGGTCCGATTCGGGCGCGACGATGGTGTTCGACGAGGTCGACGCCGGCGTCGGCGGTCGGGCCGCGGTCGAGATCGGCCGGCGACTGGCCCGGCTCGCCCGGACACACCAGGTCATCGTCGTGACGCACCTGCCGCAGGTCGCGGCGTTCGCGGACACCCACCTGGTGGTCGACAAGGTCGACGACACGGACGGGGTCGTCAGCAGTGGTGTGCACACACTCACCGACGACGAACGGGTGGTGGAACTGGCGCGCATGCTCGCCGGACTCGACGACACGGAGACCGGTCGGGCCCACGCGGAGGAACTGTTGGCCACCGCCAACGCCGAGCGTTCCGTCTGACCCGTCGGCGGACCATCGGCCGCACCCGTGGTAATGGTGTGACTGATGTGGTAAACGGTTCGGCGCGCCTCCACAGGTCGGTCCTGCTTCCGGTCCATCATCGAACTCATGAAGATGCCGGCACTGCTGTCACGTAACACCGAAACTTTGCCTGGGGTCAGCGGCATCGCCAGGGTGGATCGCAACACGGCCAAGTTGCTGCGACGCGTCGGACCCGGTGACATCGTCGTTCTCGACGAGCTCGACCTCGATCGCGGGACCGCGGACGCCCTGGTGAAGGCAGGCGTTCTCGCAGTGATCAACGCGTCGCCCTCGATCTCGGGGCGCTATCCCAACCTCGGTCCGGAGGTGATCGTCGCCAACGGGATCCTCCTGGTGGATTCGGCCGGCGCCGAGATCTTCAAGAGCATCAAGGACGGCAGCAAGGTCCGGGTGAACGGGGGAGGTGTCTACTCCGGGGAACGGCGCATCGCCAAGGGCGACGAACAGACCGAGGCGGAGATCTCCGACCGGATGATCGAGGCGAAGACCGGTCTGGTCGACCACCTCGAGGCGTTCTCCGGCAACACCATCGAGTTCATCCGCACCGAGAGTCCGCTGCTGATCGACGGCGTCGGAGTCCCAGACGTCGACGTCGACATGAAGGAACGGCACGTCGTGATCGTGTCCGACGGCCCGGACCACGCCTCCGATCTGAAGAACCTCAAGCCGTTCATCAAGGAGTACTCGCCGATCCTCATCGGTGTCGGGGCAGGCGCCGACGTCCTGAAGTCGGCGGGCTACCGCCCGGATCTCATCGTCGGCGACCCCGAGGACATCACGAGCGCGACGCTCAAGTCGGGCGCCGAGGTGGTTCTTCCCGCCGACCAGGACGGTCACGCACCCGGTCTGTCACGGATCCAGGACCTCGGCATCGGAGCGATGACGTTCCCCGCCTCCGGATCCCCGTCCGACCTGGCGCTGCTGCTGGCCGATCATCACGGTGCGTCGCTGATCGTCACGGTCGGGAGCACCGTCTCCCTCGACGAATTCTTCGACCGCGGCCGCCGCGACAGCAACCCGTCGGCATTCATGACTCGCCTGAAGGTCGGGCCGAAACTGGTGGACGCGAAGGCTGTGGCGACCCTGTACCGGAGCCGGGTGTCGGGCGGTGCGATCGCGCTGCTCGTACTGGCCGCACTGGTCGCGGTGATCGTGGCCCTGGTGGTGTCGAACATCGGTGGTGAGGCACTGGACTGGGCCGTCGCGACATGGAACAGCTTCGCGTTGTGGGTCCAGGGGTTCTTCAAGTGATTTCTCTGCGTCAACATGCCATTTCCATAGCGGCGATCTTCCTGGCTCTGGCAATCGGCGTGGTGATGGGTTCCGGCCTGTTGTCGAGCGGTCTCGTCTCGGGGCTGCGCGACGACAAGGCCGACCTGCAGACCGACGTGGAGAAGGCGAACGAACGCAACAACCAGCTGACCGAGCAGTTGAACTCGGCGGACGGCTTCGATTCCGCGGTCGGCGGCCGCGTGGTGGCCGACTCTCTCGCGCAACGCACCGTGATGGTCGTGACGACCCCGGATGCCGACCCCGCCGACCTCGACGGGGTCAACCGCATGATCGCGCAGGCCGGTGGGTCGGTGACCGGCCGGGTGTCGTTGACCGATTCGTTCGTGGACGCCACGGGCGGTGACCGGCTGCGGACAGTGGTCAACAACGTGATCCCTGCGGGTGTCACGTTGAAGACCGGGGCCGTCGACCAGGGCAGTCTCGCCGGCGACCTGCTGGGCTCGGTCCTCATGCTCGGCAAGGAGACGGGCCAGCCGCAGAGTTCCGCGCAGGAGATGGCGCTCGCCCTCGAGACCCTCCGCGGGGCGGGATTCGTCAGCTACGACGACGGTGCGGTCCAACCGGCACAGGTCGCGGTGGTGCTGACCGGAGATCGCGACGTGGAGGACGGTGTCAGCGGCAACCGCGGTGCGGTGGTGGCCCGGTTCGCGGGTGCGCTGGATTCGCGCGGTGCCGGGGCGGTTCTCGCCGGGCGCCCGGCCTCGGCGCAGGGCAACGGTGCGGTCGCCGTGGCGCGGGCCGACGCTGCCCTCTCCGCGACGCTGACCACGATCGACAACATCGACCGGGAAGCGGGCAAGATCACCGTTCCGCTCGCACTGCAGGAGCAACTGAACGGCAGCGCCGGCCGGTACGGCACCGGGCCCGGCACCACCGGAGTCACCGTGGGGGCCACCCCGGCGTAGCGCGCGTCACATCGGGGCTGGCAATCGCGGCGCGTTGTTTCCGGGACGTACGACAAGGTGTTACCGTGAAGTCCCGTGGGTCGGCAGGCCCCAGCATTGCTCGAACAGACCAAGCCCTGCACAGTCGTCACGGGAGCCCCTTTGCCACAGTCACGCACTCATTCGCGTACCGCTACCAAGCACATCTTCGTGAGCGGCGGCGTCGCCTCCTCACTCGGCAAGGGCCTCACAGCCTCGAGCCTCGGGCAATTGCTCACCGCGCGGGGAATGCGCGTGACCATGCAGAAACTGGATCCGTATCTCAACGTCGATCCGGGCACGATGAACCCCTTCCAGCACGGTGAGGTCTTCGTCACCGAGGACGGCGCCGAGACCGACCTCGACGTCGGTCATTACGAGCGCTTCCTCGACCGCGACCTGTCCGGTCAGGCGAATGTGACCACCGGCCAGGTGTATTCGACGGTCATCGCCAAGGAGCGGCGCGGCGAATACCTCGGCGACACCGTCCAGGTCATCCCGCACATCACGGACGAGATCAAGAGCCGGATCCTCGCCATGAGCGGACCGGACCTCCAGGGACACCAGCCCGACGTCGTCATCACGGAGATCGGTGGCACCGTCGGTGACATCGAGTCGCAGCCGTTCCTCGAGGCCGCCCGTCAGGTGCGCCACGACGTCGGTCGGGACAACGTCTTCTTCCTCCACGTCTCTCTGGTGCCGTACCTGGCGCCGTCGGGTGAGCTCAAGACGAAGCCCACCCAGCACTCGGTCGCGGCCCTGCGGAACATCGGTATCCAGCCCGACGCGCTGATCCTGCGCTGCGACCGCGAGGTTCCCCCGGCGCTGAAGAACAAGATCGCGCTCATGTGCGACGTCGACGTCGACGGCTGCATCTCGACCCCCGACGCGCCCTCGATCTACGACATCCCGAAGGTGCTGCACAGCGAGGGCCTCGACGCGTACGTGGTGCGTCAGCTGGGTCTGCCGTTCCGTGACGTGGACTGGACGGTGTGGGGCAACCTGCTCGAGCGCGTCCACCAGCCGCGCGAAACCGTGCGGATCGCCCTGGTCGGAAAGTACGTCGACCTGCCGGACGCCTACCTGTCCGTCACCGAGGCGCTGCGTGCCGGTGGGTTCGCGAACCGCTCGAAGGTGGAAATCTCCTGGGTGCCGTCCGACGCGTGTGAGACGGAGGCGGGCGCGCAGGCCGCCCTGGGCGACGTCGACGGCGTGCTGATTCCCGGTGGCTTCGGAATCCGCGGTATCGAGGGCAAGCTCGGCGCGATCCGGTACGCGCGCCACCGGAAGATCCCGCTGCTCGGACTGTGTCTCGGCCTGCAGTGCGTCGTGATCGAGGCCGCGCGCAGCGTGGGTCTCGACGACGCCAACTCCGCCGAGTTCGAGCCCGAGACCACGCACCCCGTGATCTCCACGATGGCCGACCAGGAAGACGTCATCGCCGGCGAGGCGGACCTCGGCGGCACGATGCGCCTCGGCGCGTACCCCGCCGTCCTGACGAAGGGGTCCGTCGTCGCCCGCGCGTACGGCAGCGAAGAGGTGTCGGAGCGCCACCGTCACCGCTACGAGGTCAACAACGCGTACCGCGACCGGATCGCGAAGAGCGGACTCCGGTTCAGCGGAACCTCGCCCGACGGTCACCTCGTCGAGTTCGTCGAATACCCGGCCGACCAGCACCCGTTCTTCGTCGCGACGCAGGCGCACCCCGAACTGAAGAGCCGTCCGACGCGTCCACACCCGCTGTTCGCGGCGTTCGTCGACGCGGCGCTGAAGCACAAGCTCGAAGAGCGGCTTCCCGTCGACGTGCACGGCGAGGAGCGGGCCGCCGCCGTCGCCACCGATGACGAACTCGCCGACTCCGCCGACCGCGACGAGGTCGCGTCCGTCGACAGCGCGGGATAGGGCGAGACCGACCATGACGGACACCGGCCGGCACGAATTCGAGACTCTCGACTCGCGCGCCGTCTACAGCGGCGCGATCCTCGCCCTGCGGGTGGATCACGTCGCGATGCCGGACGGCCGGACCGCCGAACGTGAGGTGGTCGAGCACCACGGCGCCGTCGCCGTCGTGGTGCTCGACGACGAGGACCGGGTCGTCCTGATCCACCAGTACCGGCACCCGGTGGGGCGCCGGTTGTGGGAGATCCCGGCGGGCCTGCTGGACGAGCCGGGGGAGGACCCCGTCGACGCCGCCGGGCGCGAGCTGGCGGAGGAGACCGGACTCGGAGCCCGTCGCTGGTCCGTTCTCGTGGACGTCGTTCTCTCGCCCGGGTTCACGGACGAGTCGGTGCGCGTGTTCCTCGCCGAGGACCTGTACGACGTGGACCGGCCCGATCCGGAGGACGAGGAAGCCGACCTCGAGATCGAGCGGATTCCACTCGACGAGGTCGTGTCGATGGTGCTGAACGGGACAATCGTGAACGCCACGGCCGTAGCCGGTGTGATGGCCCTCGCCGCTGCCCGGTCCCGGCCGGGCGGTCTCGGCGAACTCCGCGACGTGACCGCGCCCTGGGTCGATCGCCCCGACAGGTTCAGCGAGAGAAAACGCTCGCGCGCCGCCGGGGACGAGGCCGCGCGGGCATGACATGGTGATTGCGCGGCAGGTGGATTCGTACCTCGACCACCTGGCCGTCGAGCGCGGAGCTGCCCGCAACACCCTCGGTTCGTACCGCCGCGACCTCGAGCGGTACACACAGTTCCTCGCCGACCGGGAGGTCACCGACATCGGGCGCATCCGCGAACAGGATGTCAGTGACTTCGTGATCGCTCTGCGAGCCGGCGACCAGGCTCGCGAACTGCCGCCGCTGGCCGCGAGCTCGGCGGCCCGCGCCCTGATCGCGGTGCGCGGATTCCACCGGTTCGCCGCGGCCGAGGCGATGACCGCCGTCGACGTCGCCCGGGACGTGCGGCCGCCGTCGCCGGCGAAACGGCTCCCCAAATCGCTGCCGGTCAACGAGGTGCTGGCGCTGCTGGAGGCGGTCGGAGGCAGCGGACCCGCAGACGGACCGCGGGCGGTCCGCGACCGCGCGCTGCTCGAGCTGCTGTATTCGACGGGCGCCCGCATCTCCGAAGCCGTCGGCCTGGACGTCGACGACGTCGACACCGAGACCCGGTCGGTGCTGCTGCGGGGCAAGGGGGGCAAGCAGCGGGTGGTCCCGGTGGGCCGGCCCGCCGTCGAATCCCTCGACGCCTACCTGATCCGGGGCCGGCCGGCACTGGCTTCACGCGGAACACCCGCGCTGTTCCTCAATGTCCGCGGCGGACGGCTGTCCCGCCAGAGCGCGTGGAAGGTGCTGCAGACCGCGGCGGACGCGGCGGGCATCTCGTCGGCGGTGTCGCCGCACACACTCCGTCACTCGTTCGCGACCCACCTGCTCGACGGCGGCGCCGACGTCAGGGTCGTCCAGGAGCTGCTGGGACATGCCTCGGTGACGACCACCCAGATATATACGCTGGTGACAGTGGGTGCGCTGCGCGAGGTGTGGGCCGGAGCGCACCCCCGGGCAAGGTGACGGAAAGCGTGTCGAGGGGAAAATTCACGGTACGAGGCGGTAGCGTTCGTATAACGATGTGGGATCGGCAGCGATCATCGAGAGAACAGGGGATCATCGGACCGTGGTGACACCGCAGCCGCCAGCGGCGGAGTCAGAGCACTCGCAACAGGAGGGCGACATGTTCGACGTGCGGCAGACCGAACCCGCAGCCTTGTTCGAGGACGCTGCCGTGGTCGTGGAGGAAGAGCTCGGCCCCACGGGGCGGCCGACGCGCGAGGTGCCGGAACCGGCCCCGTTGCCCTCGCACGGCCCGGCCAGGATCATCGCGATGTGCAACCAGAAGGGTGGCGTCGGCAAGACGACGTCGACGATCAACCTGGGAGCGTCGCTGGCCGAATTCGGCCGACGTGTCCTGCTCGTCGACCTCGATCCCCAGGGGGCGCTGTCCGCGGGGCTCGGCGTCGCGCATCACGACCTCGACCTGACCGTCCACAATCTGCTCGTCGAACCCCGTGTCGCGATCGACGATGTCCTGATGCGGACACGCGTCGAGGGCCTCGACCTCCTGCCGAGCAACATCGACCTGTCGGCGGCGGAGATCCAGCTCGTCACCGAGGTCGGCCGGGAACAGACGCTCGGACGTGTGCTGCACCCGGTGCTCGACCGGTACGACTACGTACTGATCGACTGCCAGCCTTCCCTCGGTCTGCTCACGGTGAACGCGCTGGCCTGCGCGGACTCGGTGATCATCCCGATGGAGTGCGAGTACTTCAGCCTGCGCGGCCTGGCGCTGCTCAACGACACGGTCGAGAAGGTTCACGACCGGCTCAACCCGCGGCTCGAACTCGCCGGCATCGTCGTGACGATGTTCGACTCGCGGACCCTGCACGCGCGTGAGGTGATGGCCCGTGTGGTGGAGGTGTTCGGGGATCTCGTCTACGACACCGTGATCAACCGCACCGTCCGCTTCCCCGAGACCTCGGTCGCCGGGGAGCCGATCACCACCTGGGCGCCGAAATCGACCGGCGCCGAGGCGTACCGTGCCCTGGCACGCGAGGTCATTCACCGGTCCGGCCGGTAAGTGGTGAATACGCAAGACATTTCGGCTCCACCGCAGACCGAGGGCTCGCAGACCCCGGTATCGCAGGCCGAGGATCAGCAGGCGCCCGTGGTCAAGCCCGGCTTCCGGGTGACGCTGCGGAATTTCGAGGGGCCGTTCGACCTGCTCCTCACCCTGATCAACCAGCGACAGCTGGACGTCACGGAAGTCGCGCTTCACCAGGTGACGGACGACTTCATCGCCTACACCCGCACGCTGGGCGCGGAGATGGGTCTCGATCAGACCACCGAATTCCTGGTGGTCGCCGCGACACTGCTCGATCTGAAAGCGGCCCGTCTGCTTCCCGCGGGGCAGGTGGAGGACGCAGAGGATCTCGCGCTCCTCGAGGCGCGCGACCTGCTGTTCGCCCGGCTGCTGCAGTACCGCGCGTACAAGCAGGTGGCGCAACTGTTCGGTGAGCTCGAGGCGGCCGCGCTGCGCCGGTACCCGCGGTCGGCGGCACTGGAGGACCAGTTCACCCAGTTGCTGCCGGAAGTGTTGCTCGGTGTCGACCCGCAGCGGTTCGCGGAGATCGCCGCAACCGTGTTCACACCCCGCCCGAAGCCCACCGTGGGACTGGACCATCTGCACGACATGCACGCGGTGTCGGTGCCGGAACAGGCGGCGAGGATGCTGGAACTGCTCCGCGAACGAGGGGCCGGGGAGTGGGCGACCTTCGGCGACCTGGTCTCGGAGTGCGAGGTGACGGCCCTGATCGTGGCAAGATTCCTCGCGCTGCTCGAGCTGTATCGCGAGCAGTCGGTGTTGTTCGAACAGCCCGAGCCGCTCGGGGAATTGCTGGTGAGCTGGACCGGGGAGGGCACACACGCCCCGGTGACCGAGGAGGATTACGGATGAGTTCGGCCCCGTTCGACGAGTCGGACGACCAGGGCGCCGTCGACGCAGAACCCGAGCTGTCGGACACCGAACTCGAAGCTGTCCTCGAGTCGCTGCTGCTGATCGTCGACTCTCCCGCCGGTGCCGAACAGCTCTCCTCCGCGACCGGCGCTTCTGTGAATCGCATCACGGACGTGCTGAACCGCATGTCCGCCGAGCTCACCGCCCGTGGGAGCGGGATGGACCTCCGATATGCCGGTGACGGTTGGCGTCTCTACACGCGCACCGCGTACGCGCCCTACGTGGAACGACTCCTGCTCGACGGTGCCCGGTCCAAACTGACGAGGGCGGCGTTGGAAACTCTGGCCGTGGTGGCATACCGTCAACCGTTGACCCGCGCACGGATCAGTGCGGTGCGCGGCGTCAACGTGGATGGGGTGGTGCGCACACTTCTCGCTCGCGGATTGATCGCCGAAGCCGGCGTCGATCCCGATACCAACGCCACGCAGTATTCGACGACGGAGCTCTTCCTGGAACGGCTCGGCTTGGCGTCTCTCGCCGATCTTCCCGCCTTGGCCCCGCTGTTGCCGGACGTGGATCTGATAGATGACATCAGTGACAGTCTGGAATCTGACCCACGATTTGCGAGAATGAATAAAGCTACGGCTTCCACAGAAGAGTTGGACACCGGGCTGGACACCGAAGACTGACAGGGATAGTACAAAAGTGAAGAAACCCGCTCGCCGAGATGGCACACCGGATCGCAACAACAACAACAACAAGAAGCAGCGCCCCACCAGGTCGGAGACCGGGGGTCGCTCGGACAGGTCGGAAGCCGGAGGGCGACCGAGCCGCTCCGAGACCGATCGGCGTCCGACCAGGTCGGACTCCGTCAAGGGCAAGTCGGGCAGGCCCGACGCCGCGGCCGCGAAGAACAAACGCGGCAAGCCCAAGTCGGCCAAGCCGCAGCGCGCCCAGGCCCAGGCGCCCAAGATCAGCAACGCCAAGCCTGCCCGGCACCAGTACGCCGACGCCGCCGATCGGCCCGCCGGCCCGCCGCAGGGCGACGGCATGCGACTGCAGAAGGTTCTCGCCCAGGCCGGCGTCGCGTCGCGCCGTGCGGCCGAGGAACTGATCTCGCAGGGTCGCGTCGAGGTCGACGGCCGCATCGTCATCGAACAGGGACTGCGCATCGACCCCGAGAACGCGGTCGTGCGTGTGGACGGCGTCCGCGTCGTCGTGCAGAAGGACCTGGTTCACCTCGCGCTGAACAAGCCCCGCGGCTGGCAGTCGACGATGTCGGACGACCTCGGGCGCCCGTGCGTCGGCGACATCGTCTCCGAGCGGGTCGCCGCAGGTCAGCGGTTGTTCCACGTCGGTCGACTGGACGCCGACACCGAGGGACTGCTGCTGCTCACCAACGACGGTGACCTGGCGCACCGGCTGATGCACCCGTCCTTCGAGGTGTCGAAGACGTACCTGGCGACCGTGTCGGGTGCCCTCGAACGCGGCGTCGGAAAGAAGCTCAAGGAGGGTGTCGAGCTGGACGACGGACCGGCGAAGGTCGACACGTTCACGCTCCTCGACATCAACGAGGGCAAGTCGCTCGTCCGCGTCACCCTGCACGAAGGCCGCAAGCACATCGTGCGCCGCCTGTTCGAGGCCGTGGGACACCCCGTCATCCGGCTCGTCCGGACGGACATCGGCGCGGTCGCTCTCGGCGACCAGCGTCCCGGCACGCTCCGCGTACTCGGTCGAGGCGAGGTCGGCGGTCTCTACGGGGCGGTGGGCCTGTGAGTACGTCGTCGCTGGTCGTCGCGATGGACGGCCCGTCCGGAACCGGGAAGTCGAGCGTCTCGCGGATGCTCGCGCAGCGGCTCGATGCCCGATACCTCGACACCGGCGCCATGTACCGGATCGCGACGCTGCATGCGCTGCGCAAGGGCGTGGACCTCACCGATCCCGCAGCGATCGCCGACGCGACCGCGGGTCTGCCGTGGTCGATCGGCACCGACCCGTCGGGCGAGCAGGTTTTGCTCGACGGGGAGGACGTGGGGGAGGAGATCCGCGGCGACGCGGTGACCAAGGCCGTCTCGGCGGTCTCCGCCGTTCCCGCCGTGCGTGAACTGCTCGTCGCGGCGCAGCGTCGTCTCGCGGGCGAGGCCGAACGGATCGTCGTCGAGGGCCGGGACATCGGCACCGTCGTGATCCCGGACGCCGACGTGAAGATCTACCTCACCGCCTCGGCGGAAGCCCGGGCACAGCGCAGGAATGCGCAGAATCTCGCGGAAGGACGAGGCGACGACTACGCGGCCGTGCTGGCCGACGTGCAGCGTCGTGACCACCTCGACTCCACGCGCGCCGTGTCGCCGCTGCGGCCGGCCGACGATTCCGTGCTGGTCGACACCAGCGAACTCGGAATCGACGACGTGATCGGCAGGTTGCTGCTGGTGGTAAGCGAAAGAACTGGAGCAGGGCAGTGACCGAACAATTCACCACCGAGTTTGCAGGCGACGGCACCTGGAGTGAGGAATCCGACTGGGAGGTCCTGGACCTCGAAGACGGCGGCGACGGAGAGTCCCACGTCCCGGTTCCCACCCTCGCAGTGGTCGGGCGCCCGAACGTCGGCAAGTCGACGCTCGTCAACCGGATCATCGGCCGCCGCGAAGCCGTGGTCGAGGACATTCCCGGTGTGACCCGTGACCGCGTCTCCTACGAGGCGAACTGGAGCGGCCGCCGCTTCATGGTGCAGGACACCGGCGGCTGGGAACCCGACGCCAAGGGTCTGCAGCAATCGGTGGCCCGGCAGGCGGAACTGGCGATGCAGACCGCGGACGCGATCCTCCTCGTCGTCGACGCCGTCGTCGGCGCCACCGCAACGGACGAGGCCGTGGCCAAGGTGCTGCGCCGGTCCAAGACCCCGGTTCTGCTGGTCGCCAACAAGGTGGACGACGGCCGCACCGAATCCGAGGTGGCCGCACTGTGGTCGCTCGGTCTCGGACAGCCGCACTCGGTGAGCGCCACGCACGGCCGCGGCACCGGCGATCTCCTCGACGAGGTGCTCGCCGCACTCCCGGAGACCCCGCGTGAAGGCATCCCCGGCGGCGGGCCGCGACGCGTGGCTCTGGTCGGGAAGCCGAACGTCGGGAAGTCGAGCCTGCTGAACAAGCTGTCGGGCGACGAGCGTTCGGTGGTCCACAACGTCGCGGGCACCACCGTCGATCCGGTCGACTCGATCGTGGAGCTCGGCGGCAGGCCGTGGCGTTTCGTCGACACCGCCGGTCTGCGCAAGCGGGTCAGCCACGCCAGCGGCGCCGAGTTCTACGCGTCGCTGCGGACGAAGAGCGCCATCGAGGCCGCCGAGGTCGCGATTCTGCTGATCGACGCATCCGAGCCGATCTCGGAGCAGGACCTGCGCGTGCTGAGCATGGTGGCCGACGCCGGCCGGGCCCTCGTCATCGCGTTCAACAAGTGGGATCTCGTCGACGAGGACCGGCGCCTCCAGCTCGACCGGGAAGTCGATCGGGACCTGGTGCGGGTGCCGTGGGCGCAGCGCGTCAACATCTCGGCGCAGACGGGGCGCGCGGTGCAGAAGCTCGTCCCCGCCCTGGACACCGCACTGGAGTCCTGGGACAAGCGGATTCCCACGGGCCGGCTCAACACCTGGCTCAAGGAAGTCGTCGCCGCGACGCCGCCGCCGATGCGCGGTGGCCGGCTGCCTCGCGTGATGTTCGCCACGCAGGCCGGAACACGTCCGCCGACGTTCGTGCTGTTCACGACGGGGTTCCTGGAGGCGGGCTACCGCCGGTTCCTGGAGCGGCGTCTGCGCGAGGAGTTCAATTTCGACGGCAGCCCCGTCCGCATCTCGGTGCGGGTGCGGGAAAAGCGTGAGCGGCGAAATCGTTGATCCGACAGAATGCGCTCTGACCAGGCGATTAGCGTTACGGACTGCCCCTGATGTAATCTCATCGAGCACCTGAACGAGGGTGTGGACGGGCTGTGGCGCAGCTTGGTAGCGCACTTGACTGGGGGTCAAGTGGTCGCAGGTTCAAATCCTGTCAGCCCGACCAGATGATCAGCGAAGGCGGTTTCCCGGAAACGGGAAACCGCCTTTTCTGTGTCTCCGGCCCCGCGCATTCCGGGTCTCCGACACCATGCGGGACTCAATCCGTGACGATGACCGGGTCGCCGATCTTGGCGTTGTCGTAGAACCACCGTGCGTTCTCGGTGCTGAGATTGATGCAGCCGTGGCTGACGTTCTCGAAGCCCTGCGAGTTCACCGACCACGGTGCGGCGTGCACGAAGATCCCGCCCCAGGTGATGCGGGTGGCGTACTCGACGTAGAGACGGTAGCCCTCCTCGTCATCGATCGGGACGCCGTACGTCGACGAATCCATGATCATGTCGCGGAACTGCTCGATGACGGGGAACGTCCCGAGCGGTGTCTCGTATCCGGGTTTGCCCATCGACGCCGGCATGGTCTGCACGACCTGGTCGTTGATGCTGACGGTGAACTGGTGGGTCGTCGTGTTCGCGACGGCGACGAGTGCGTCACCCACCTGGAACTGCGACCTCGCGCCCGCCGCCTCGACGGTCACCCGGGTGTCGGCCGGCCAGAAGTGGTCCGGGGTCCACTGCACGGTGCGGTCGTCGATCCAGGAGAACTGGCCGGGCACGGGTTTCGAGGGGGTGATCTGGACACCACGCTCGGCGAGCGCGCGATCGGACACCGGTGACGCGAACCGGACGACGACAGGATGCGCGATGCCGACGACCTGCCCGCTCGCGGGGGAGAGTGTCGGCGCCACGACCTTCCCGGTGACTGCCGGGGAATGCGCCGACGCGGTGGCACTCACTCCGCACACGGCCAGAGCCGCGAGCACCGAGACGAGAAACAGACGTCCGACCTGCTGTGCTTTCCACATGCCGTCCAGCCCTTCAGAGACTGTGAGCGTCATTTCAGTTAACCACGGCGATATCGGACAGCGGAACCAGGGAAACTGGATGCATTACGCGCATCACGGGCCACGGACGAGGCATCCGCCGTCACATCGGCCGCGTTTCGCCGGTCACACAGTTGACAGACCGCGACGGAAGGACGTGACCGATGAACGACAACGACATGCTGGCGCAGCAGTTCGAGGCGCATCGCACACACCTGCGGGCGGTGGCCTACCGGATGCTCGGCTCGATCGGCGAGGCCGAGGACGCCGTGCAGGAATCCTGGCTGCGACTGAGCCGCACCGACGCCGGCACCGTCGAGAACCTGGGCGGCTGGCTGACGACGGTAGTGGCACGGGTGTGCCTGAACATGCTGCAGTCCCGCAGGTCACGGCGGGAAGATCCCCTGGATGCGGCAGTGCCCGACCCGATCGTGACCCGGGCGGACGGCAGTGACCCCGAACATGAGGCGGTGCTCGCCGATTCGGTCGGTCTCGCGCTGCTCGTGGTCCTCGGCACGCTCACTCCTGCGGAGCGACTGGCATTCGTGCTGCACGACATGTTCGCGGTGCCCTTCGAGGACATCGCTCCGATCGTGGAGCGAACCCCGGCGGCCGCCCGGCAACTGGCCAGCCGCGCACGCCGGCGTCTGCAGGGAGCCCCCGTTCCCGACACCGATCCGGTCCGCCAGCGTGCGGTCGTCGACGCGTTCCTGGCGGCCGCGAGGAGCGGCGACTTCGACGCGCTCGTGGCCGTGCTCGATCCGGATGTCGTGCTCCGCGCCGATACCGGAGCGTTGCCGGCGGGAGCCTCCACGATGGTGCGCGGCTCGGAGACGGTCGCGGGCCGGGTCCTCGGGTTCGCCCGGCTGGCTCGGTTCGCGCATCCGGCGCTCGTCAACGGTGCCGCCGGAGTGGTCGCGATCTCCGACGGGCAGCTGCTGTCGGTCATGGGCGTCACGATCCGGCGCGGGAAGATCGTCGAGATCGACATCCTCGCCGACCGCGCGCGCCTCGCCGGGCTCGTCGTCGAGAACCTCGACTGACGAGCCCACCGGGGTCAGTTCGTGCGGTGCTCGGCGTCTCCGTGTGCGTTGCCGGTGCGCAGGCCGATCAGGGCCGCGGCGACGAGGAAGATGCTGCCGGTCAGCAGCGCCCGCTGGAAGCCGAGGGTGAGTGCCTCGGGCACAGGCGAATTCGCTGCGAGCAGATGCTGTGAATGTGACGTGGCGATCGCGGCGAAGATCGCGAGACCGAGTGCGCTGCCGACTTGCTGTGAGGCGTTCAGCAACGCTGCCGCGAGCCCTGCCTCGCCGGCAGGCACACCGGCGTTGGCTGCGGTCGTGACGCCGACGAAGACGGCGCCGAGACCGAACGACACGATCATCAGTCCGGGCAGCAGATCGCTGAGATAGGAGCCGTCGACGGGGATCCGGGACAGCAGGTAGAGGCCGGCCGAGGCCACCAGCGCTCCCGCGACGACGACGGGACGGGTTCCGGTCCGGGTGAGCACCTGGGACGAAATCCCGGCGGCGACACCGACGCCCAGGCAGAGCGGGAGGTAGGCCGCACCGGTCTGGATGGGGGAGTAGCCGAGAACGTTCTGCATGTAGAGAGTCAGGAAGAAGAACATCGCGATGAGACCCGCAAAGGCGATCAGCCCCGTGACATTCGCGGCTGCCAGACCCTTGACGCGGAAGATCGACAGCGGCAGCAGGGGGTGCGGGCTGCGCTGCTCGTTGATCACGAACGCCACGATCAGCACGAATGCACCGGCGAACCCGGCGATCGTGCGGGCGCTGCCCCAGCCCTGGTCGGGTGCCGTCACCAGGGCGTAGACGAGCAACAGCATCCCGCCGGTGCCGAGCACACTGCCCGCGACGTCGAAGTTCGCGAACCGGGCGCGGCGCCGGTCGCCGGGAATGAGCGCGAAGACCGCCGGAAGCACGAGCGCGCACGCGACCGGGTTGACGAACAGCACCCATCGCCAGCCCGGCCCCTCGGTGAGCACGCCGCCGAGAAAAACACCGACGGCGGAAGCGAGACCGCCCACCCCGGCCCAGACGCCGAGCGCGGTATGCCGCTCGGGGCCCTCCTCGAACGTCGTCGTCAGAATCGACAGCGCGGCCGGAAGCATCAGTGCCGCACCGACACCCTGCGCGAGTCGCGCCCCGATCAGGACTTCCGCGCTTCCGGCGAACCCGCCGATCAGCGACGACAACCCGATCACGACGGTGCCGGTGACGAGCACGCGACGGCGACCGAGCAGGTCGGCCAGGCGGCCGCCGAGCAGCATGAATCCGCCGTAGGTGAGGAGGTACGCGCTCGGTACCCATTGCAGTTCCTGAACCGAGATGTCCAGGTCGCTGCGCATGTCGGGCAGGGCGATGTTGACGATGGATGCGTCGACGAAGTCGAGAAATGCCACGGCGCACAACAGCGTCAGCGTGAGTGTGCCGCGGGCGGTGGAGAGAAACGGGCGTGCCGGGGTCGATCGCCCGGCCCGGGAGGTGTCGCTGACCGAGATGTCCATGTCGAAGCCTTCCTGGTCCTTGCGGGGAGACGCCGCGTTGCGCGCCGTCACTTCTATGACCGTCGGCCCGGTGGCGATGTGACCGCGCCGCGACTGCGTCGCGAGTACTGTCGGAACCCGGCAGGTCACGGAAACGGGAGGCTGGCATGGCTGGACGGTTCGAAGGCACTGTTGTGGTCAATCGCCCCATCGAGGAAGTGTTCGAGTACCTCGCCGCCGGGGTCAACGACCGGGACTTCAGTCCCCGGGTGCAGGAGATCGTGAAGAAGACGGACGGTCCGCCGGGCGTCGGCACCATCTTCGTCAGCACCGTCAAGGACGCCGGGATGACCACGAAACGGGAGTTCGAGATCACCGAATTCGAGGTGCCACGGAAGATTCGCTGGGCGGAGCGTTCGAAGAATTCCATCACCGCGAAAGAGGGTGGTTACGACCTCGAACCCTCGGGTGCAGGCACCAAGGTGACGATCTTCAACGTGCTGGAGGGTCACGGAATCGGAAAGCTGATCGCACCTCTCGCCCTTCGGGCGGCCCGGAAGGACGCACCCGATTTCGCGCAGCGGATCAAGGCCGCCGCGGAGAAGTGACCGGCCCTACGGTGCCGGAATGACGAGCGCCAGCACCTGATCGACGTTGTCCGCGAGGCTGTCCGCCGCGGTGTCGTCGCCCGACAGATACCGTGCGAGGCTCTGCTGGAACAGTCCGTCGAAGACCGCGTACATGGTGGCCGGGGCGATGGTGATCGTGCGCCCCGCCAATTCCGCGTACCGGGACACGATGCGCCAGATCATGTTTTCGAGACTCTTGTCGATCGCGGCGACGTCTGCTCGGAACGACTCCTCGAACAGCGACTGCGAGCGGAGGTCGTACCAGAGGCGATGCATGGTGGCCTCGTCGCGGAGCGAATCCACCAGCACCCGGCCGAATCCCGCCTTCAACTCCTCGGGAGTCTGCGCTGTGGCGACCACGCCGTCGTATCGCGTGACGCACCGGGCCTTGTAGTGCCGCACGCAGTGCGTGATCAGATCGACCTTGTCGCTGAAGTAGTAGTGCAGGACGCCGTGGGAGAACTCGGAGTTCTGGGCGATCTCCCGGAGGCTGGTGCGGGCGTAGCCGAGTTCCGAGAGAGTCTGCAACGCGGCCTCGGCGAGCTGATCCCGGCGCTCGGCGAACTTGTCGACCTGGCGGCGCGAGACCCGGTCGGCGTTCTTCTCGGCGACGGGTGTCACGGCATTCTTCCTGTTCGGCTCACATGATCCAGCACGGTGTGCATCAGTCTAGCCCGCATTCCTTGACGACTGTGTAACAAAAACTTGACAGTCGTCAAGAGAATTCTTGACAGTCGTCCAAAGTCGAATACTCTGTGATCCACACCACATTGCGGACTCGATCTCGTGACGTGGTTTCCGCGAATCGTCTCGTACGAAGGCAGGTCGGAATGAGCGTGAGTGATCTTGCAGGACGGAAAGCGCTGGTCACCGGTGGTGCGAAGGGGTTGGGTGCCGGTATGGCTGCCGCCCTCGCCGACGCCGGTGCGGCGGTCGTGATCGGCGACGTCCTCGAGGAGGAAGGGCGCGCGACTGCCGACTCCGTCGGGAAGTCCGGTGTCACCACCGGATTCGTGAAACTCGACGTCACCGACGACGGCAACTGGGAGCGCGCCGTCGCTGCCACCGTGGAGCAACTCGGCGGATTCGACCTCCTCGTCAACAACGCGGGCATCGAGATCTCGTCACTCGTGGTCGACATCGATCCCGCCGACATCCGCCGGATGTGCGACGTCAACATTCTCGGTGTCGCGCTCGGTCTGAAACACGGTCTGCGCGCCATGCGTCCCGGAGGCGCGGCGGGGGCGGGCGGGGCGATCGTCAACGTCTCCTCGGTGGCCGCGACGATCCCGTTCCCGGGCATCGCCGGGTACTCCGCCACCAAGTCGGCTGTCGACCGGCTGACCCGGGTCGCGGCCCAGGAGGCAGGCAAGCTCGGGTACGGCGTCCGCGTGAACTGCGTGTACCCCGGGCTGGTCGCCACGGAGATGGGACTCGGGCTGGCGGCCGACATGGAGAGGCTCGGGCTGTGGCCCAGCGCCGACGCCGCGGTCGCCGACGTGATCGGCCTGACGCCGCTCGGGCGACTCGGCGAGGTCGCGGACATCGCCGACACCGTCGTCTTCCTGGCCTCCGACGCCGCTCGTTTCGTCACCGGAATCGGCCTGCCGGTCGACGGTGGCATGGGCATGTAACCGATCCCCCCGGACTTTTCTCCCATTCTGAAAGGCACGTCATGACCGACAAGAAGCCCGTCATCGTCTACGGAGTCTCCGGTTACACCGGGCGGCTCGTGTGTGAATACCTGCGCGAGTTCAACATTCCGTTCATCGCTGCGGGGCGGGACAAGAAGCGGATCCAGGAAGTGCTCGACCGCATTCCCGGGCTGGACACCGTCGACCACGAGGTGGTCGAGGTGGAGCACACCGTCCCGGCTCTGACCGAACTGTTCAGCGGCGCACGGGTTGTCAGCAATATGGTCGGCCCGTTCATCAAGCACGGCGCCGTCGTCGTCGAGGCGGCTCTCGCCGCGGGTTGTCACTACACCGACACGACCGGTGAGCAGGACTGGGTTCTGGACGTGCAGGCGAAGTTCGGCGACAAGTTCGCGGAGAAGGGGCTGCTGCTGTCTCCGGGCGTCGCGCAGATGTACACCACCGGTGAGATCGCCGCGAACATCGCGCTGGAGACGCCGGGGTTGGACACTCTCGACATCCTGGTGTTGTGGAAGGGTTTTCCCACCTACGCCTCGACGCAGACGATCTTCACGATCCTCAAGGCCGACTGGTACTACCTCGAACAGAACCGGTACGAGAAGTGGTGCCCCGGTACCACATTCGAGGTCGTGGTGCCGGGACAGCACCAGATGGCCCTCGCGCTGCCGTGGGGCGGCACCTGTCATCCCGTGTGGTTCAAGGACGATCCGCGGGTCGCGAACGTAAAGGCAGCAGGCGGCGTGTTCGACCGTTCCGTGATGGAGGGTGTCGTCGCGACGCAGAAGATGGTCGAGGAGCAGATCAAGACCCTTCCCGCGGACGAGCAGGACGCGGCGCTCGCGGAGATCGCCGGCTCCGTGCAGGCGGGCATGCCGCCGAGGGAGAACCCGCGCGTCAACACGTCGCTCGACTCCGTGTACGCGTCGGGCCCGCTGGGTCGGGCGCACTGCGTCATCCACGGAAACTGCAACTACAAGCAGACGGGGCTCCTGCAGGCGTACGCCGCGTACTCCCTGTTGCAGCAACCCCCGAAGCGAACCGGTCTCGCGTCGGCGTGCCAGGCGTTCGGGCACCGCGAACTCCTGGGAATCCTGCGCAGCTTCGGTCTCGTGATGGAGCCGGTTCTCACCGTGCAGAGCTGACCGTCCCGGCCGCGACTTCGAGGAGGACCGCACCATGCGATTGACCGACTACCTCGACAAGGGTGCCTCGCTCGGACCGTCGTCGCCGTGCCTGACGATGGGCGACCGGACACTGACGTACGCCGATGTCCAGGACCTGAGCCGGCGCGTCGCGGCCGCGCTGGCACGGTCGGGGATCGCCGCGGGCGACAAGGTGGCCGTCCTGTCCGGCAACGACCCCACGGCGTTCTCCTGCGTGTTCGGGATCAGCCGGGCGGGTGCGGTGTGGTGCCCGATCAACCCGCGGAACGAGGCGGCGGAGAATCGGGACCTGCTCGACCTCTTCGACTGTCGCTGCCTGATCTTCCAGGAGGCGTTCGCGCCCTTGGTCGATCGGATCCGGCAGCAGTTGCCGCTGCTGACGACCCTCGTGTGTCTCGACGGCGACGAGGAGTACGCCCACCCGTTCGACGACTGGCTGGGTACCGAACGTCTCGACGCCGAGCCCGTCGACGACCTCGCGCTGATCGTCGGCACCGGCGGGACGACGGGGAAGCCGAAGGGGGTGATGCTCACCGGCCGGAACATCGAGACGATGTCTGCGCTGACCCTGATGAGCTACCCGTTCGACGGCAGACCGGTCTACCTCGCCCTCGCGCCGTTGACGCACGCGGCCGGTGTCCTGTGTTTCCCGATCCTCACCCTCGGCGGGCGGGTGGTCATCATGCCCGCGCCCGACCTGGGGCAGTTCCTCGCGCACATCGACCGGGACCGGGTCACCCACACCTTCCTTCCGCCGACCCTGATCTACATGCTGCTGGAGCACGCAGACCTGGAGACGACGGACCTGAGTTCGCTGCAATGCTTCTGGTACGGCGCGGCGCCGATCTCGCCGACCCGGCTCGAAGAAGCGCTGACCCGCATCGGGCCGGTGATGGCCCAGCTGTTCGGGCAGAGCGAGGCGCCGATGATGATCGCGACGATGGCGCCGAAAGACCATTTCCGTGCGGACGGCTCGGTCGCGACCGCCCGGCTGAGCTCCGCGGGCAGGCCCTCCCCGCTGGTCACCGTCGCGATCATGGACGGGCAGGGGACGCTGCTGCCTTCCGGTGAGCGAGGCGAAGTGGTCGTGCGCAGTTCGCTCGTCATGACGGGGTACTACAAGAATCCCGTTGCTACGCAGGAGGCGTCGGCGCACGGCTGGCATCACACGGGCGACATCGGGTACCTCGACGACGACAATTTCCTGTACATCGTCGACCGGGCCAAGGACATGATCATCACCGGCGGATTCAACGTCTATTCCGTCGAAGTGGAACAGGCGCTCATGGCGTACCCCGGAATCCAGGACTGCGGGGTGATCGGGCTCCCTGACGAGAAATGGGGCGAACGTGTCGTCGCCGTCGTCCAGTCCCGAGCCGGAACACCGATCGAGACCGACGCACTCACGGCGTTCGTGAAAGCGCGCATCGGCAGCGTGAAGACCCCGAAGGACATCCTGGTCTGGCCCGATCTGCCCCGTTCCAAACTGGGGAAGGTCCTCAAGAACGAGATCAGGCAGCAGCTGCTCGGCTGACGGCCGCGCGGGGTTGGAAACGCGGGGGATCGGAGCGTGGGTTTCGCCGCGACTGGCGATACTGTCGGGTGATGGTGAATGGGCACGCACTGAGCAGGGAACGGCTCGCCGACGCGCTGGCACGCTTCGAACCACGGATCGTGGACCCGACGAATCGGCGGTCCGCGGCGGTCGTGATCGCCGTGATGAACGACGGCGCCGACGGTCAGGCAGTTCCGCTGACCATGCGCCCGAGCAAGATGCGTGCGCATCCGGGGCAGTTCGCGTTGCCCGGCGGCGGAGTGGATCCGGGGGAGACCGGGGAGGACGCCGCCCGGCGTGAGCTGCACGAGGAACTCGGCCTCGACGTCGAGCCGTCCGCGGTGCTCGGCAGGCTCGACGACTACGTCACCCGCTCCGGGTACGTCATCACACCGTTCGTCGTGTGGTCGGACCAGCCGATCACGTCGCTCGTCCCCAATCGGGAGGAAGTGGCGGAAGTGTTCTCGGTGGGCGTTCCCGAGATCGACGCGGAGCCGCGGTTCGTCGAGATCCCCGAATCGTCGAAACCGGTGATCCAATGGCCGTTCCGGCGTCACCTCGTGCACGCCCCGACAGGCGCGGTCGTGTACCAGTTCCGGGAGGTCGCGCTGCACGGCAGGCACACCCGGATCGACGGTTTCGACCAGCCGGTCTTCGCCTGGCGTTAGCGAGACCATATCGACCGGCGGGCACGACTAATCTCACAGTTCGTGACCTTCTTCGAGTCTCTCGCCCGCAAGCTCGACCGCACCGGTGTCGACCCCGTCGTCTGGCACGCCCCGCCGCCACCACCACAGACGGGAGTGCTCGCGCCCAACGGGATGCTCGACGACGCGCATCGCTGGACGCTTCCCACCGGGGAAGGCCCGGAGGACGTTGCAGTCGATCACGACGGCCGGGTGGTCACCGGAGGCAACGACGGCCGGATCTGGCGGTTCGACAGCCGCGGACACGCCACCGAACTCGCGAACACTCACGGGCGGCCCCTCGGGGTCGAGATACTCGACGACGGCCGATTCCTGATCTGCGATGCCGAGCGCGGTGTGCTGCGTGTCGACGAAAAGGGACGCGTCGACGTGCTCGCCGGCGCCGCGGCCGGGCGCCCGCTCATGGCGTGCAACAACTCGGCGGTCGGCCGGGACGGCATCGTGTACTTCACCGACTCCTCGGCGCACTTCACGATCGCCGACCACCGCTACGACCTTCTCGAGCACCGCGGGACCGGCCGACTGCTGCGTCTGGACCCGCGGACGGGGGAGACCGACCTCCTCGCCGACGGACTGCAGTTCGCCAACGGCGTGGGACTGGCCTCGGACGAATCGTTCGTCCTCGTCGCCGAGACCGGCTCGTATCAGGTCTCCCGCGTCGACCTGACCGGCCCGTCGCAGGGCAGGACGTCGGTATGGGCCGCGAATCTGCCCGGCATACCGGACAATATGACGTCCCAGACACGGGACGGCCTGTTCTGGGTGGCGCTCTACAGTCCGCGGATGCGGTTGCTCGACCTGCTCGCGCCCTACCCCACGCTGCGCATCGTCGCGGCGAACCTGCCAGAGGCGGTGCAACCGAATCCGGAGCACGCCGGCTGGGTGATCGCCCTCGATCACCGCGGCGAGATCGTGCACAGCCTGCGCGGAGGCAAGGGCAGCTATTCCCCCGTCACAGGTGTGCGGGAGCACGACGGGTGGCTGTACCTGGGAAGTCTGACCTCGGACGCCGTCGCGCGCGTACCGGCCCCACCCGGACCTGGGCTCGTGCCGGGCGAGTGACACGGCCGGACGGACGGACGATCGACTGAACACGATCCCGCTTGTGGAAGAGTGGCGAGAGCGGTGCGACGAGCGCCCGAAGACAGGTCCGCACTCGACGCTGGGGAGATTTTGGTGAATTCGGTGGACCGGGACACAGCGCGGTCGGACCGGATCGTGACCGTCCCGAACCTCCTGAGCGTGGTTCGACTCCTCGGCGTGCCGCTGTTCGTATACCTTCTGCTCGTCACCCACTCCGACGGGTGGGCGCTCGCGATCCTCATGATCAGCGGCTTCACCGACTGGCTCGACGGCAAGCTGGCGCGGATCCTCGACCAGTCGTCGAAGCTGGGCGCGCTGCTCGACCCCTTCGTCGATCGCCTCTACGTCGTCACGACGCTGGTGACGTTCGTCCTGCGCGGATTCATCCCGTGGTGGGTGGCGGCCGTCCTGATCGGCCGCGACGTCGTTCTCGCGCTCACGCTGTTGATCTACCGACGGCGCGGTCTGCCACCCCCCGACGTGATGTACCTCGGCAAGGGCGCCACGTTCCTGCTGATGTTCGCGCTGCCGATGACCCTCGCGGCGCACGGTGACTGGAGCATCGCGACCGTGGCGCAGCCGCTCGGCGCTGCGCTCCTGATCTGGGGCACGGTGCTGTACGTGTGGACCGGGCTGCTCTACACCGTGAACGCGCTGACCGTCGCGCGCACCGTTCCCGTGCGACGACCGGGCGGCGAGGAACGCGAGGTCCATTGATGAAACCGACAGATTCCGGCATTCGCAGGAATCCGGTCCCGTCCCTGCTGCGGTCTCTGATGAACGATCATCTGGACCCCGGGTACGAGGGTGCGGCCGAGGATCGCGAGCAGGGACATTCACGACAGACGCGGGTCGGTCAGCAGGTGTGGATCGCGATCGGCGCGCTGCTCGTGGGGCTTGTGCTGTCGGTCGCCTACCGGCAGGCCACCGAACGCATCCCCGGCACCGAGCAGGTGCGGTCCGAACTCCTGAGCAAGGTGCAAGACGCCGAGGATCGGGCGGGCGCCCTCGCCGCCACCCGGGACACGCTGTCGACACAGACCGACGACGCGCGCGCCACCGCGCTGGCCGGCGACGCCCGGGGTGCGGCACTGCTCGACCAGCTTCGCGGACTCGAGGGAGATGCCGGAATCGAGGCTGTGCACGGTCCCGGCCTGACCGTGACGTTGACGGACCCCGCGGCCAAGCCCAACCTGTCCGACTCGTCCCAGCGCAGTGTCGGGGGGAAGGCTGTGGTGCTCGACCGCGACCTCCAGTCGGTGGTCAATTCGCTGTGGGCGAGCGGCGCCGAGGCCATCGCGGTCGGCGACGTGCGGATCGGCCCGTCGGTGACGATCCGCCAGGCGGGTGGCGCGATGCTCGTGGACAATCAGCCGGTGTTCTCGCCGTACGTGGTCTCGGCGATCGGCCCGCAGGGGCCGATGCAGACCGGATTCGTGGTGAGCGACGCCTATCTCAGGATGTCCAGCGTGGCGCAGTTGTACGGCATCGGCTTCGCGGTGGCGGAGTCCGACGATCTCCACTTGCCTGCCGCCCCGGCGCGGGAAGTGCGGGCAGCCCGGGAAGTGGGAACACGATGACAACGGCGGAGTCGAATGGAGGCGTCACACGAATGAAGGCAGCAGTGAAGGGCGGATCCGCGATCTACGGGGTGCTCGCCCTGATCGTGGGCATCGTGCTGGGCGTGGTGTTCAGCCCGCAAGTGCCCGACGCCGTGCAGCCCTACCTGCCCATCGCCGTCGTCGCCGCGCTCGACGCGGTGTTCGGCGGACTGCGCGCGTACCTCGACGAGATCTTCGACTCGAAGGTGTTCGTCGTCTCGTTCGTGTTCAACGTCCTGGTGGCGGCCCTGATCGTGTGGCTCGGTGACCAACTCGGTGTCGGAACCCAGCTGTCCACCGCGATCGTCGTCGTACTGGGTATCCGCATCTTCGGCAACGCGGCCGCGCTCCGGCGACGTCTGTTCGGGGCGTGATCGCGACGTGAGCGGGCACGAGGGCAGACACGAACTGCACGGGAACGAACCGGCGACGTCGCAGCGATCGCACGTCGTCTTCGCGCTGCTCGCCGCGCTTCTGCTCGGTGGGCTGGGAATCGCGATCGTGACGCAGGTGAAGAACACCGGGTCCGGCGACACTCTCGACTCGGCGAGCCCGGCGGATCTGCTGGTCGTCCTGGACACGCTGAACCAACGGGAGGCGGCCCTGCGGCAGGAGATCGCATCGCTGGAACAGACCTTGGCAACGTTGCAACAGAGCGGCAGCTCCGGGGCGGCGCTCGACGAGGCGCAGGCCCGCTTGACGGCGCTGTCGATCCAGGTCGGCAGCGCACCCGCCACCGGCCCCGGGGTGACGATGCGCATCACCGACCCCAACAAGGGGGTCGGCTCCGAGGTTCTGCTCGACCTCGTGCAGGAATTGCGTGCCGCGGGTGCCGAAGCCGTCCAGATCCAGGGGGCGGACGGTCCGCCCGTCCGGATCGGCGTCGACTCCTGGGTATCCGGTTCGGCCGGCGGTGTGTCGGTGGACGGCCGGAAGGTGAACGCCCCCTACGGGGTGGTCGCCATCGGCGATCCGCCGACTCTGGCGGCGGCCCTGAACATTCCCGGCGGGGTGGTCGACACGGTCGCGCGCAGCGGCGGACAGCTGACGATCGAACAATCGCAGCAGGTCACGATCTCCGCCTTGCGAGAGGCGAAACCTCGCCAATACGCTCAGCCCGGAAATTGATCTTCGCATCCGCCCGCGGATTGCCATCGAAAGGAAGCCACTGTGAGTGAGCTCGAAATCCCCGCCGATCGTCGGTACACCGCCGAACACGAGTGGGTCGAGCGGACGGGGCCCACGACGGTACGCGTCGGCATCACCGATTTCGCGCAGTCCCAGCTCGGCGACGTCGTGTTCGTCCAGCTTCCGGCGGTCGACGCGGCCGTGACGGCGGGCGAATCGTTCGGCGAGGTGGAATCCACCAAGAGCGTCTCCGACATCTTCGCCCCGCTGACGGCGAAAGTCGTTGCCGCCAACGCTGATCTGGACGGCAACCCGGAACTCGTGAACTCCGCGCCCTACGGGCAGGGGTGGCTGGTGGACCTCGGCGTCGACGACGAGGCAGCCCTCGACGCGGCACTGGCCGAAATGCTGGACGCCGCCGGCTATGCAGACATCACGGCAGGATAATTTCCCGACAACACGCGAAGCGGTAATCGGATAGTTTCGGAAGATGCCGACAGCCCGGAAAACGGGGTTGCCGGAGAAATCCGCTGTCGGAATACCGGTTCGTAATGTGCTGGCGGCCTGTCTCACTACACGCACCGGCGTGCGCAGGGTACGGTCGATGTTGAACGCATGTGCCGTGTCGGGGCGCAGGTCCGTAGTTTGAATGTGATCGTGGGAGTTTGCACAGAAGTTAATGTGCACGGGAACCGAATTATGTAGTACCGAGTGGCATTGCGTAGTCCAGCGAATCTTGCTGGATGATCGAACTAGGAGGAGAAACGGTGAGCGAGAACGGCAACGACGCGGTCTATGGGGAGACGCCGGCGGAAACCACGTCGGTCTTCCGCGCGGACTTTCTCAATGAGCTCGACAGCTCCTCGGCAACCCAGGCTCCGGAAGCCCCGGTGTCGGGTGTGGAGGGACTGCCCGCGGGCTCTGCTCTGCTCGTCGTCAAGCGTGGACCGAACGCAGGGTCGCGCTTCCTGCTCGACCAGCCGACGACGTCCGCGGGACGACACCCCGACAGCGACATCTTCCTCGACGACGTGACCGTCAGCCGTCGTCATGCGGAGTTCCGCCAGGAGGACGACGAGTTCCAGGTGGTCGACGTCGGCAGCCTCAACGGCACCTACGTCAACCGCGAGCCGGTCGACTCGGCTGTGCTGGCGAACGGTGACGAGGTCCAGATCGGCAAGTTCCGACTGGTCTTCCTGACCGGACCCCGGACCACTGCCGGTGGCTCGCAGATCGGTGAGACGTCAGCTGGTGCGGGTAGCCAATGACCGCGGTGCGGCAGCAGCAGGCGCAATCAGGGATGTCGATCGGCTCCGTGCTGGATCGACTGCGCCCCGATTTTCCTGATGTGACGATCTCGAAGATCCGATTCCTCGAAGCCGAGGGTCTCATCAGCCCCCAGCGCACACCCTCGGGGTATCGGCGATTCTCGATCGCCGACTGTGAACGACTGCGCTACGTTCTCACTGCGCAGCGCGATCAGTATCTGCCGCTGAAGGTCATCAAGGAGCAGCTCGAGGCCATCGACAGAGGTGTGGCCACGGTCGGCGCGGGCGATTCTTCGCCGCGCCGGCCGCGTGCGCTCACCGTGGCCCCGGGCGAGGTCTCCCCGGAGGAGTTCCTCACCGACCGCGAGGTGCGGATCAGTCGCGACGACCTGATCTCCCGGGCGGGAATCGACGAGAAGTTCCTCGGCGAACTGACCCGCGGAGGCCTGGTCGTTCCCGGGCCGGCGGGGTTCTTCGACGAGGACGCGGTGACACTGGCGCGCACCGCGAGGGCGATGTCCGAATTCGGACTCGAGGTGCGGCACCTGAGGGCGTTCAAACTGGCAGCCGACCGCGAGGCCGGGTTGGTCGCGCAGATCGCCGGACCCGTCGCCAAGGGCCGTGACGCCGGCGCACGTGATCGCGCCGAGGAGATGGTGCGCGAACTGGCCGCCCTGTCTCTGACGTTGCACACCTGCCTGGTGAAGTCGGCAGTCCGGGGTGCGCTCGATCGGTGAGGTGAGCTCGCCGACCGTTCCAACTTCCCAACGACGCTGCGCTCGAACGGTTGTACGGTCGAAGAGCAGACACGAATCGAATAGAATCCTGGTACGGCATTGTGTGCCGCGGACGGACCATTGCAGGGTGGAGGCAGACGCGATGAGCGAAATGCACGTGATCGGAGTTCGTGTCGACCAGCCCCAAAATCAACCGGTTCTGCTGTTGCGTGAAACCGACGGCGAGCGGTACCTGCCCATCTGGATCGGCCAGACCGAGGCCACCGCGATCGCACTCGAACAGCAGGGTGTCGAGCCGGCGCGTCCGTTGACCCACGACCTGATCAAGAACCTGATCGAAGCCTTCGGTCGCACCCTGAAGGAAGTTCGCATCGTGGACCTGCGCGAGGGCACGTTCTACGCCGACCTCGTGTTCGACCAGAACACCCGCGTCTCGGCCCGCCCGTCCGACTCAATCGCCATCGCACTGCGGATCGGGGTGCCGATCTTCGCCGAGGAGGCGGTGCTCACGGAGGCCGGTCTGGTCATGCCCGACGAGCGTGAGGACGAGGTCGAGAAGTTCAAAGAATTCCTCGAGTCCGTGTCGCCGGACGATTTCAAGGCCACTGACGGCTAGATTGCACCTGCGGAAGAGCCTCGGGCGCGGAGTAACGGTTGAGGTTCTTGCGGCGCGTTGCGTTGACCCCGTCTCTTCGGAGTCATAGCGTTCGGTGCAGTGATTTTCTGCCCTGCAGATTGTATCGGGCGTACGCTGAGTAGGTTCAGGGTACGGACTTGCTCGATGTCACTGGTGGCGCTTGCGCCGCTCGATGTGCTGCGGCTGTGCCGCGGACACTGGCGACGCGCGTCACAGGCGCACTGATCGTCGGGTTCAGTGCAACATGCGAGAGGGAGTAGTCAGTGGGAGATCGGCCGCAGGAGAATGCGCTGAATCTTGCGCCCGGCGACAACGTTGCCGAGTCCGAATTCAGCTCCGAGGAGATCCAACCGGGCCTCTTCCCGGACGATTCCGTGCCCGACGACCTGGTCGGATACCGCGTCCCCATCGCCTGCCAGATCGCGGGAATCACCTACCGCCAGCTCGATTACTGGGCTCGCACATCCCTCGTCGTGCCGTCCATTCGTGGCGCAGCAGGTTCGGGCAGCCAACGGCTGTACTCGTTCAAAGACATCCTCGTCCTCAAGATCGTCAAGCGTCTGCTCGACACCGGAATATCCTTGCAGAACATCCGCGTGGCCGTCGACCACCTCCGTAAGCGCGGAGTGCGGGACTTGGCCAAGATCACACTTTTCTCGGACGGGACCACGGTCTACGAGTGCACGTCGCCCGAAGAGGTCGTCGATCTGCTCCAGGGCGGGCAGGGCGTCTTCGGTATCGCGGTGAGCGGTGCAATGCGCGAACTGACCGGCACCATCGCCGATTTCCCGGCCGAGCGCGCCGACGGCGGCGCGAGCGAGCAGAGCCCCGAGGACGAACTGGCGTCGCGGCGCAAGAACCGCGCGAGCCGCAAGACGGGCTAGCCCGCATCCATCGGAGCGCGGCGCTGCCTGCGCCGCCATCTGCAGCCGTGACATAGACTGGCGGTGCGTCGACGCCGTGCGGGAGAGTTCCGGGCACTGCAAACACAGAAACATCGTGTGTGCGGGAGTTCGGGCGCCGAAGGAGCAACACCTCCCCGTCAATCTCTCAGGCAGACAGGACCGTGCGGGCTCCGACGTCTCTGGAAAGCGGTGGGAGCACCCACCCGCCCACGGGGAAAGGGCCGTCTTCACACGTGAACGACGGTACCGAATCTCTCAGGCGCTCGACTCGAGCAGGCGACAGAGGGGGAGGGACGTTCCGCTACGCGGGGCGTGTCCTGATCCTCCGAACTGCTTGGGAGTTGTCGTGATCGACGCTGGAAGCCGTACATTCGCCGATCGTCATGTCGGCCCGAACGCTGCGGAACTCGCGCACATCCTCGAGCTGGTCGGAGCCGATTCGCTCGACGACCTCGCGTCGAAGGCTGTCCCCGCCGTCATCCTGGACGGGGTCACGGGCGGCATCGCCGACGGCCTCGACTCACTGCCCGCACCGGTGTCCGAGCACGAAGCGCTCGCGGAACTGTCCGCACTCGCCGCGCAGAACACCGTGGCGACGTCCATGATCGGTCTCGGCTACTACGACACCCTCACCCCGCCGGTCCTGATCCGGAACATCATCGAGAACCCGGCCTGGTACACGGCCTACACCCCGTACCAGCCCGAGATCAGCCAGGGCCGACTCGAAGCCCTCCTCAACTTCCAGACGATGGTCGCCGACCTGACCGGCATGGAGGTCGCCAACTCGTCGATGCTCGACGAGGCCACCGCCGCCGCCGAGGCGATGACACTGCTGCGCCGGGCGAGCAAGAGCAAGTCCCCGCGGTTCGTCGTCGATGCCGACCTGTTCCCGCAGACGCTGGCCGTCGTCGAGACCCGGGCCGAGCCGCTCGGCATCGAGATCGTGGTGGCCGACCTGTCCGCCGGCCTGCCGGACGGTGACTTCTTCGGCGTCCTCGCGCAGATGCCCGGCGGGTCCGGCCGCATCGTCGACTACACCGACGTGATCGCCGCCGCCCACGAGCGCGGCGCACTGGTCGCGGTCGGGGCGGATCTGCTGGCGCTCACCCTCCTCACCCCGCCCGGCGAGATCGGGGCCGACGCCTGCTTCGGCACCACCCAGCGGTTCGGTGTCCCCATGGGCTTCGGTGGCCCGCACGCCGGCTACCTCGCCGTGCACACCAAGCACGCACGTCAACTCCCCGGCCGTCTGGTGGGCGTCTCCGTCGATGCCGACGGTGACAAGGCGTACCGGCTGGCGCTGCAGACCCGGGAGCAGCACATTCGCCGCGAGAAGGCGACGTCGAACATCTGCACCGCACAGGTGCTGCTGGCGATTCTGGCGGCCATGTACGCCAGCTACCACGGCGCCGAGGGCCTGAAGGCGATCGCCCTGCGCGTCGCGAACACGGCGCACTCCCTGGCTGCCGCGCTCCGCAAGACCGGGGCGGTCGTCGTCCACGAGCACTTCTTCGACACGATTCTCGTGCGAGTCGACGGCCGGGCAGCGGACGTGGTGGCGAAGGCGAAGGACGCCGGCATCAACCTGCGGCTCGTCGACGCCGATCACGTCGCCATCGCGTGCGACGAAGCCACCACCGACGACGACGTCGCCCACGTGCTCGCGGCGTTCGGCGGCGAAGGCGCCGTGACCGAGGAAGCGGGCACGTCCGTCCCCGACTCGCAGCTCCGCGGATCCGACTACCTGCAGCACGAAGCGTTCACCCGGTACCGCACCGAGACGGCGATGCTGCGCTACCTGCGGGCGTTGTCCGACAAGGACATCGCACTCGACCGCAGCATGATCCCGCTCGGTTCCTGCACGATGAAGCTCAATGCCACCGCCGAGATGGAAGCGATCACCTGGCCCGCGTTCGCCGGACTGCACCCGTTCGCGCCGACAGGGGACACCCCGGGAATCCTCCGCATCATCAAGGACCTCGAGAACTGGCTCGTCGCCGTCACCGGCTACGACGCGGTCAGCCTGCAGCCGAATGCCGGTAGCCAGGGCGAGTACGCAGGGCTGCTCGCGATCCGCAACTACCACCTCAGCCGCGGAGACGACCACCGCGACACCTGCCTCATCCCGTCGAGCGCCCACGGCACCAACGCCGCATCCGCGGTCATGGCCGGGATGCGCGTCGAGGTCGTCGCGTGCCGCCCGAACGGTGACGTGGACCTGGACGACCTGCGGGCGAAGATCGCCGACCATGCCGAGCGCCTCGCGGCGATCATGATCACCTACCCGTCCACACACGGTGTGTACGAGCACGAGATCGCCGACATCTGCGCCGCCGTCCACGACGCCGGCGGACAGGTGTACGTCGACGGCGCCAACCTCAACGCCCTGGTCGGCCTGGCCCGCCCCGGCCGGTTCGGCGGCGACGTGAGCCACCTCAACCTGCACAAGACGTTCTGCATCCCGCACGGCGGCGGTGGCCCCGGTGTCGGTCCGATCGGTGTGCGGTCCCACCTCACGCCGTTCCTGCCCGGACATCCGCTCGCACCCGAACTCGGCACCGCCGGACCGATCTCGGCGGCCCCTTACGGCAGTGCGTCGATCCTGCCGATCACCTGGGCGTACATCCGGATGATGGGTGCCGTCGGGCTGCGTCGCGCAAGCCTGACCGCCATCGCCTCGGCCAATTACATCGCGCGCCGCCTGGACGAGTACTTCCCCGTCCTCTACACCGGCGAGGGCGGAATGGTGGCCCACGAGTGCATCCTCGACCTCCGGCCGATCACCAAGGACACCGGTGTGACCGTGGACGACGTAGCAAAGCGCCTCGCCGACTACGGTTTCCACGCACCGACGATGAGCTTCCCGGTGGCGGGCACCCTGATGGTGGAGCCCACCGAGAGCGAGAACCTCGAAGAGATCGACGCCTTCTGCGAGGCGATGATCGCGATCCGCGCCGAGATCGACCGCGTGGGTGCGGGGGAGTGGCCGGTGGACGACAACCCGTTGCGCGGTGCCCCGCACACGGCCGGTTGCCTGGTAGCGGAATGGAACCACCCCTACACCCGTGAGACGGCGGTGTTCCCCCGCGGCAAGGCACGGCCGAAGGTGTGGCCGGCGGTCCGGCGCATCGACGGCGCGCACGGCGACCGCAACCTCGTGTGCTCCTGCCCGCCGATCTCCGCGTTCGAAGGCGCCTGACACCGACGATGCCCGTCCCGCTCACGCGGGGCGGGCATCGCTCGCTCAGTCCTCGCGCACCAGCTCGAGGACCGTGATCTCCGGCGGGGCGGCCACGCGCACGGGCGGACCCCACGTGCCCACACCGCGAGTGGTGTATAGGACGGTGTTCCCGATGCGGTCCAGCCCCATCACCGACGGCTGCTGCAGCGGCACCAGATACCGCAGCGGCCACATCTGCCCGCCGTGCGTGTGCCCCGACAGTTGCAGGTCGACACCGAGGTCTGACGCTTCCAGTGCCTGCCGCGGTTCGTGCGCGAGCAGCACGACGAACGTCGACGGATCGCGTCCGGCGAGCGCGGCAGGAAGATCGGGTTCGTACGGGGCCGGCGAGGAGTAGTCGTGGATGCCCGCGATGTCGATGGCGACGCCGCCTCGGGTGATCGTCGCGCGCTCGTTGCGTAGCGTCCGGATGCCCAGTCGGTCCCACACGTCCAGCCATCGGCCACCGTCGTCGGCGTAGAACTCGTGATTGCCGCTGACACCGAACACCCCGAGCGGGGCCTCGAGGTCGCCGAGTGGTTGCAGATCGGGCGATACCTTCGCGACGGTCCCGTCGACCAGATCGCCCGCGATCGCGACGAGATCCGGCTGCTCCGCGTTCACCAGGTCGACGACACGCCGGGTGAAATCCACTCCTCGCGCCGGGCCGACGTGGAGGTCGGACACGAGCGCCACACGCACACCGTCGAACTCGGCGGGGAGACGTTTCAGCGGCACCCGAACCCGCACGATCCGCGGCCGCGCGGCCTCCGACACCCCGTAACCGGCGGCGCCGACGGCACCCACCACGACGACGGCGGTGGCGATGCGCAGGCCGCGCCGCCGCGACAGATCGACCTGTTCGTCGTTCCCGGTACCGCGCAGGCGGGCGAACAGCCGCGTCAGCAGTGACACCAGTGCGACCAGGAGAAGTCCCAGCACCAGATAGAACATCGCGCCGAGCCACACCCAGCCCACCCACCCCGGGGGACGCGCCCATCCCGGGTCGAAGGCTTCGCCGCTGCCGACGCCGACGACCGCGAGAACCCACAGGACCACGAGGGTCACGTCGACGACCACCGACCAGGGACGGCCCAGCCCGGTGGCTCGGACGAGTCGCCGGTGGAGCCACCAGCTGACGAGTGCGAGGAAGACCGCGAAGACCAGGAGCCTCGTCACGACAGCAGCTTGCTGATCGCGGTCGGCAAGGCCGCTCCGTCCGAGGACGCGACCTTCTCCAGCGACCCGCCGGTGCGATCGGCCAACGCCTGCAACGTGTTGAGGTCGGAATTCTCGCCGATCGTCACCACGTCGATGCGCACCGGCTTCGACGTGCTCGACGCCGCGGCGATGGCCGCCAGCAGATCCGCGCGCGCGACGGAGTCGTCGTTGGCGCCGTCGGTGACGAGCAGCACCGAATTGGTGAGGCCCGGCGTGTATCCGTCGACCGCACTCTTGTAGGCAGCTTCGAGCGAGGTGTACGTCGAGGTTCCGGTGGCGGGTGTTGCCTTGGCGAGCCGGGCGTCGAGGGCTTGCCTGCGGGTGCCCTCGGTGAAACCGCCCGCCGAGAGCGGACCGGTCGCGACCACGGTCGTGTACGGCCGTGACCCGTCGAGCGTCGTGCTGTACTCCCACAGTCCGAGGTTCGACGAGTCCGGAGCACGGTCGACGTGGGCTGCGAGCGCTGCCGTCGTGTTCGCCAGGCGCGTCGCCGTTCCCTCGCGCTCACCCATCGAGCTGGAAACATCGAGCAGGACGGTGGAGGTGCGGGGCGTGATCGGATTCCGGATCACGTGCATCAGCTCGGCCGCAGCCGCCGCATCCGCGGGAACCAGGGTGGATTCGAAACCGGGAAAGGCCAGCGTGGTGTCGTCGGGGCGGGCCAGTCCCTCGACCCGGAATCCGGCGTCGGCCAGGACCTGCGCCTGTTCGGGTCGACGGACGAACTCCGCGAACTGCGCGGCGGCGCGGCTCTGCGTCTCGTCGACGGACGGGCCGGCCAGGACAGCCGCCGGATGATCCGCCACGGGTGTCGGGCCTTTCGGCATCGATGTGGTGATGTCGGCTCCGGGTGCGTCGCGCAGGGCCTGGTAGACCTGCTGTTCGGTAGCCGCGACCGCGTGGATGTCGGAGGTCGCAGGATCGCCCTGCTCGGCCAGCGCGGTGAGTGCCTCCCGCGTCGTCGCGGGCTTCGGCCCCGACGACGCCGCCTCGTAGCCGAGCGCCAGACCGGTGAGTGCCGACGTGACCGGAGCGGAACGAGCCTGCTCCTCCGTCACCGGACCCGTGCTGCTTCCCGTCACCGCGGCCGCGACCGCCTCGACTGCCATCTCCGTACTCTCGGCGCCGGGGCCGACGGGGAGCGCCATGCCCAGACTGCCCCAGCCCGGCAGACCGAGAGCCGCGAGGGAATTGCGGCCGGTCTGCAGCGACGGCAAGTCCTTCCAGTCGATCGCCGGCGTGCCCGGCGCATTCGCGAACGCCGTCCGGACCGCGAGCACCACCGGGCTGGTCGCCACGGGACGCGCTTCGCCGCTGATGACGCCGGTTGCCGACACCTGCTTGACGGAATGCGAGCTCGACGGAATCCACAGAGCGGGCCGAGGACCGAGTGCGGCTGCGTCCCACGGGCCGTCCGGCCCCGCGGACAAGGCGTCGCGCACGGTGTCGGACGCGACGGCAGTGACCGTCACCGACACACACTGGTCGCGTATCACCGGCGCCGTCTCCATGAAATGGTCGGCAAGAGTCTGCAGCTGGGGTGCGATATCGGGATCCGCCGCGACCGCGAGTCCGGATTCGCCTTCGACGCAGGCGCCCGCGGCAGCTACTCCCTGATCGTTGATCCGGTCACGCAACTGGAACCAGCCCACCACGCCCAGCACGAGCACGACGACGAGACCGAGCACGATCAAAGGCCCCCTGCTGATACCCCTGGCGCGCGATTCGCCGCGATGCTGCCCCACGTGCTTTCCAGCCCCTGTCCGACGAGTTCGACGTTGACCCTCGCAGTGTAGTGATGCGCAGGATCACCCCGGCCTGACACGTGAGTGGCGAAGCGTGCGCGAGCACACTTTGCCACTCACGTGGGGGCGAC
>NZ_LTCZ01000258.1:0-1121 GCF_001583455.1 Rhodococcus sp. LB1
CCGCCGCCCGACCGGGGCCGCACGAGCCGCCGCGGGCTCGGGGAAACGCGCGTCCGGTGCGGGAGACTTCGGTGGTGCGGGAACGCCGAGTCCGGAGTTGACGGCGAAGCTGGAACCGCGGAAGGGCCCGACGAAGGTTCCGCTCAACACCCGCGTCCTGGCCTCGACGGAGGCCCGGTTGAACTGGCTGGTGAACGATCGCCAATCCACGGTGACCAACATCGTGGACGTCGCCCTGCAGGAATTCTTCGACCGCTACCGCGTCCCGCCGGCAGATCACGACGGCCGGATCACCGAGCAGGAGTCATGAGCAGTCCATGGGAACAGATACCCCTGTTCGCACTGCCCGAGACAGCCCTGACGACGTCTCCCTCTTCCACCGATGATGTTCTCCCTGACGATGATGACGTTCTCCCCGACGAGGATGTTCTTCCCGACGACGACGCTTTCTCTGTCGATGCTGATGTCTTCGTCGAAGCCGATCAGGCGGGCTCGGGTCCAGCCGTTGCCGCACACCCTGCATCGCCCGAGCGGTCGGATGTCGCCGACGCCGACGAAGCCGACGACGCCCCGACCCCGCCGACACCCGAGACGGACAGCGAAGCGGCCGGCAGCGCTGAGGTGGACGGCGACGACGAGGACGCGACTGGCAGCGACACGGCTGGAAACGACACGGCTGGCAGCGAAGAGGCTGACAACGACACGGCTGGCAGCGAAGAGGCTGGCAGCGACGGGGCCGATCCGCCGGTGTGGGAGGCGCTGCCCGCCGGAGACGAAGCCGATGGCCATGCGTTGATCGTGACCGCCGCCGGGACCTACACACCGTCCGGGCGGGAGTTGACCGGTCCGGTCGACTCGGTGGAGAAGCTGGACAAGCTGATTCGCTGGGCCTCGCTGACACCGTTGGGCGCCCCCGCGCAGATCTGGGTCGTCGGACAGGGCGCGTGCGAGCTGCTCGGGTGGATCATCGACCCGGGCAGCGAAGACGACGTCGACGACATGGAGGCCCTCCGCAACCGCGCCGCCCAGGAACTGACCGCGGTCCTGCACGCCACCCTGACACCGATGCTGAACGCGGGCTGGGAGTTGCGCGGCGACCCCGGGCACGTGGTGCACCTGTC
>NZ_LTCZ01000259.1:0-5275 GCF_001583455.1 Rhodococcus sp. LB1
AGGGCTGCGCGTGCGGCGGGTCGTCGGGGGCCGCTGTACTCGTTCCCACTCAGCGTCATCGAACGCGTGCTGCCGATCGCCGAACCCATCGGGACCCGGTTCGGCTCCGACGTGCTGTCGCGGTCGGCGATGGCGGCGCTGCTCGCGGCGCCCGTCATCGACGGCACCAAGGCGCGGTCCGAACTCGGCTACATTCCGCGTCCCGCCGACGAGACGATCCGCGACTTCGTCGCCTTCCTGGTGACGTCCGGTCAGCTGAGCCGGGGCGGTCAGTTCTCCCCGGTCGCGTCCTCGTTGTAGTCGGACTCGGAAGCCTCGGCGGGAGCGATCAGTGCCGGGCCGGCGGCGCCCCCGTGAGCGAGGGCGTCGAGGAAGGACCTGGCCCACCGGTCGACGTCGTGTGCGAGGACCTGCCTGCGCAGGGCACGCATGTGGCGTCGGCCGTCCTCCTTCGGCTGCTCGAGGGCCTGCTCCATCGCGTCCTTGACGCTGTCGAGATCGTGCGGATTGCACAGGAACGCCTGACGCAGTTCGGCGGCCGCGCCGGTGAACTCGCTGAGCAGCAGCGCGCCGCCGAGATCACTGCGGCACGCCACGTACTCCTTGGCGACGAGGTTCATGCCGTCACGCAGCGGAGTCACCAGCATCACGTCGGCGGCGACGAAGAAGGCGATCAGCTCCTCGCGGGGGATCGGCCGGTGCAGGTAATGCACCACCGGCCGGCCGACCTCGCTGTACTCGCCGTTGATCCGCGACACCTTGCGTTCGATGTCGTCGCGCATCTGCACGTAGCTGTCGACTCGCTCGCGGCTCGGCGTCGCCAGCTGCACCATCACCGTGTCGGCGGGATCGATGCGCTGCTCGTCGAGCAGTTCGTGCAGCGCGGCGAGGCGGACGTCGATGCCCTTCGTGTAATCGAGGCGGTCGACACCGAGCATGATGTGTTTGGGATTGCCCAGTTCCTTGCGGATCTTCTTGGCGCGGTCCCGGATCGACTTGGACCGGGACTGTTCGTCCAGCTGCCCCGAGTCGATGGAGATCGGGAACGCGCCGACGCGGACCGTGCGGAACCCCACCTGCACGACGCCCAGCTTGGAGCGGACGCCGACGTTGCCGCGGGAGGTCTGCTGACCGGCGAGTTTGCGGGCCAGGTAGAGGAAGTTCTGGGCACCGCCCGGCAGGTGGAACCCGATCAGGTCGGCGCCCAGCAGACCCTCGATGATCTCGGTGCGCCACGGCATCTGCATGAACAGTTCCACCGGCGGGAACGGAATGTGCAGGAAGAACCCGATGGTGAGGTCGGGGCGGAGCATGCGCAGCATCTTCGGAACGAGCTGCAGCTGATAGTCCTGGATCCACACCGTGGCGCCGTGTGCGGCCGCCTTCGACGTGGCCTCCGCGAAACGCCGGTTGACCTCGACGTAGGCGTTCCACCAGTCGCGGTTGTACTCGGGCTTGACGATGACATCGTGGTAGAGCGGCCACAGGGTTGCGTTGGAGAAGCCCTCGTAGTAGTCGGCGATCTCCGCGGCGCTCAGCGGAACGGGGTAGAGCTCGAGATCGTCCTCGACGACGGGATCGAGCTCGGCGTCCGCAACCCCCGCCCAGCCGACCCATGCGCCCTTGTTGCGGCGCAGGATCGGCTCGAGCGCGGTGACGAGGCCACCGGGGCTGCGCTTCCAGCGCGTGGTGCCGTCCGGAAGGCGTTCGAGGTCGACGGGGAGTCGGTTCGCGACGACGACGAAGTCGGCTTGCCCGGAAACAGGATCAGAAGTCGAGCGTGATGACGATGCTGACGATTCCGAACTGGCAGCCACGGGCTTCCTTCGCAGTCGAAGTGGATGAAATTCTCAGTCGAGCTTGGTGGTGGGTCCGATTCCGAGCATGGAGAGCAGCATCCTGCACTCGTCGGCATCTTCGGCGTATGCAGCGACAACGCGCTGCGCCTGGCGGGCGGTCTCGTCGGCTAGGGGTTCGAGATCCTCGTCCGCGATGTCGTTTTCGGCGGTCGTCTTCGCGGCCATCTTTGTCCTCTCGGGCTTGCTGCTGCGTCACGCGCAGTAGTTCGTATCGGCGACTCTATGAGAACCGGGCATGTCAACGCTAGTTGCCCATCGATTAGGGTTCATCTAGTTAGGGTCTGCTTACTTGGTTGGTGGGTGGGGAAGCGTCGGCGTTGGGAGTTACGCGCGTGAAGACTGGTGGCACCGCAATTCTGCGTCGCACGCTGGTGCGGAATCGTGTTCGGCTGGGGATCGGCACCGTGCTCGTCTGCCTGCATCAGGTGGCCGAGACGCTGGTCCCGATCTCGATCGGCGTGATCGTCGACCGGGCCGTCGCGACCGGGGACGTGTTCGCTCTCTCGGTGTGGCTGTGCGCCCTGGCGCTGCTGTTCCTGGTGCTCACCGCGGCGTGGCGTTTCGGTGCCCGGTTCATCGTCGTGGCGATGCAGAACGAGGCGCACCAGCTGCGGATGGAGGTGGCGCACCGCATCCTCGACCCGCGGGGAGTGCGCACCGACCTGCGTGCCGGTGAACTGCTGTCGGTGTCGACGTCGGACGCCGACCGCGCGGCCTGGATCGCGGACATCACACCGCGGGCCGCGGCGGCCCTCACCGCGGCGATCGGATCCGCCGTCGCCCTCCTGCTGATCGACGTGCCGCTCGGACTCGCCGTTCTGATCGGCACCCCCGTCATCCTCGGTCTCCTCCAGCTCGCGGCGCCGCTGATCACCCGCCGGGCCACCGATCAGCAGGCCGCCGTCGCGCGCGCGTCGGCCATGGCCACCGACCTCGTCAGCGGGCTCCGCCCCCTGCGCGGGATCGGCGCCGAGGTGTCGGCGTCGCGGCGATACCGGACGGCCAGCCGCGAGGCGCTCGGCGCCACCCTGCACACGGCGAAGAGTTCCGCCGTGTTCGCTGGGGTCTCGATGACCGTCAGCGCCCTCCTCGCCGTCGGTGTCGCGGGTGTCGCAGGCTGGTTCGCCCTCGAGGGGCGCATCACCATCGGCGAGCTGATCACCGTCGTCGGACTGTCCCAGTTCTTCATCGAACCGCTCGGCGTCCTGGCCGGTCTGCCCGGGTTCCTCGCCCTCGCCCGCGCGTCGGCGGACCGCCTCGCCCTGGTCCTCGATGCGGAACCTCTGCTGCCCGCCGGATCGGGCCGGACACTCGACGGCAGCGAGCTCAGCCTGACCGGGGTGTCCTACCGGTCCCTGAGCGCGGTGGACCTCCAGGTCACCCCCGGCGAACTGCTCGGGGTCGTCGCGTACCGCCCGCAGGACGCGGAGGCGCTGGCCGCGCTGCTGTCCGGGCAGGTTCCCCCCGACCGGTACGACGGCGAACTGACGGTGGGCGGAGTGCGGCTGTCGGACGCGGATCTCGCGCAGGCCCGCCGGGCGCTGCTCGTCGAACCGCACAACGGCGACCTGTTCTCCGGAACCGTCGCGTCGAACGTGACCGCAGGCAGGCCCGGCGCGACGGCGGCCGAGGTGCAGGCGGCGCTGTCCGCGTCCGCGGCGGTGGACGTCGTCGAAGCACACCCCGAGGGGCTCGACCATGAGGTCGCCGACCGCGGGTCCTCGCTGTCCGGGGGTCAGCGGCAGCGGGTCGCCCTCGCACGTGCACTGGTGGCGCAGTCGCCGGTGATGGTGCTGCACGATCCGACGACCGCCGTGGACGCGGTCACCGAACACACGATCGCGGGCGGCATCGCGGACCTGCGGCATCGCGGCTCCGCGGACGGGCAGACGACGATCCTCATCACGAGCAGCCCCGCGCTGCTGTCCGTGACCGACCGCGTCGTCGTCCTCGACGACGGAACGGTGGTCGGCGAGGGCACACACTCGCAATTGGCGACCGAGAACGCGAACTACCGTCAGGCGGTCCTGCGATGAGTGAACTGCTGCCCATCGCGAACGCACGCGACACGTGGGCGTGGCTGAAGTCCGAACTGGGACACCGCCGCGGCCGGAGCGTCTTCACCCTGCTGGTCGCCGCCGTCGCGGCGGGCATGGCGCTGGTTCCCGTCTACGTCTTCGGCGTCCTCGTCGACCGGGTGCAGGACGGTGCGCCGCCGTCCACCATCGGGTGGGTGGTCTCGGTGATCGCGTCCGCCGCGGTGATCGGCGGCGTGTGTGCCGGGTTCGCGTCGTTCCTGATCCGCAGTCTCGGCGAGGGAATCCTGGCGGATCTGCGCGAGCGGACCGTCGACCGGGCGCTCCGGCTGCCGATCCAGACGGTCGAACGCGTCGGCAAGGGCGACCTGCTGTCGCGGGTCGGCGACGACGTCGCGGTGATCGGCAAGGCCGTCACCGACGTGGTCCCCAGCCTCGTCACGGCTGTCCTGCTGGTGGTGCTCAGCATGGTCACGATGCTCGGCATCGACTGGCGGCTCGGGCTCGCGGGCATGGTGGCGCTGCCGATGTATGCACTGGCGATGCGCTGGTACCTGCCGCGGTCCGCGCCGGTGTACGCCGCCGAGCGTGTCGCGATGGGGGAGCGTTCGCAGGCTCTGATCAGCAGCATGCAGGGCGCCCGGACGGTGCGCGCCTACGGTCTGGAAGACAGCCATCTGGCGCAGATCAACGGTGCGTCGGAGAAGGCCCGCGACCTGTCCGTCGGCGTCTTCGCACTGTTCACCCGGTTCGCGGGACGCGGCAACCGGGCCGAGTTCGTGGGGCTCGCCACCATCCTTGCCGCTGGATTCGCGCTGGTGAACGCCGACATCGTCACCGTCGGGCAGACCACCACCGCGGCACTGCTCTTCCACCGGTTGTTCAATCCGATCGGCATGCTGATGTACACGTTCGACGAGGTGCAGTCGGCGGGAGCGAGCCTGGCACGGCTCGTCGGCGTCGTCGACCTCGACGACGAGTCGAGCACCGGGAGTGCCGCCGTCCGGGAGTCCGCGGATTCGACGCTCGAACTCGCCGACGTGCGACACACCTACGACGGCAGCCACGAAGTGGTGCACGCCATCAGCCTGCAGGTGAAGTCCGGTGAACGCGTCGCCCTCGTCGGCTCGACCGGGGCGGGCAAGACGACGGTCGCGGCGATCGCGGCCGGCTCGATCGTCCCGACGTCCGGCTCGGTGCGCATCGGCGGCACCGCGCTGCCGGACCTGGAGCCGGGTGGTCTCCGTCGCCGGGTCGCCATCGTCAGCCAGGAGGTCCACGTGTTCGCCGGACCACTGATCGACGACCTTCGGCTCGCCGCACCCGACGCCTCTGAGGAGGACGCGGCGATGGCACTGAAAGCCGTCGGCGCCGACGGCT
>NZ_LTCZ01000260.1:0-11506 GCF_001583455.1 Rhodococcus sp. LB1
CCCGCCGCACGCGCAGCCCTCCTCACGGCATCGTGCATGCCGAGCATGTGCCCCGAGATCAGGTAGTTCTCACCGGTCCGGCCCTTCTCCCCGGCGGCGATCAGTCCGGCGGCGACGTCGCGGACGTCCACGAAGTCGAAACCGCCCTGCACTGCCGCGGGAACGCGGCCGCGAGCGGCGTTGCGCAGCAACGCGTTCACTCGCGACAGTCCGTAGTCGACGGGCCCGTACACCCCGGTGGGATTGCAGATCACCGCGTCGAGCCCGGCCTCGACCACCTCGCGGAGTTCGATCTCGCCCGCCCATTTGGACCTGTCGTACACCGGGATCGACGCGTCGACGGATCGAGGCGAATTCTCGTCGAGCGTTCCGCCGCAACTGCTCTGATCGAAGGAGTGCACGGAACTGCAATGCACCATCCGCCGAACACCCACGGCGAGAGCGGCTTCGGCGACGGTCCGGACGCCCTTGGTGTTGACGGCCCAGGCCAGGTCGTCCTTCTGGGCGAGGGTGATCATCGCGACCAGGTGGTAGACCACCTCGGTGCCGTCCAGCGCCCGCTTCATGGATTCGACGTCGAGCACGTCGGCGTTCACCCACGTGACCCCGTATTCGGGTGCGTACCGGGAACGCACGCGGTCGATTGCGGTCACCTCGCGCCCCGCCTCGACCAACAGATTCAGCAGATTGTTGCCCACGAATCCCGCGGCGCCGGTTACTGCAACCTTCATCGACGACTCCCCGTTCGGTTGTGGCCCCGCAACGCAGCGTCGTGCGTCGGCAATCGGCCAGTGGACCCCGACAGTACTAGAACTTGTTTCATTTTGCGAAGGGGGTGACCGTCTCGACGAACATTCGCACTCGTGAGATCTCGTGAGATCGGTGCGCGAACTCCAGGAGGGCCACACCCTCCCACGCGGCCGCGCGCACGGATGCGGTCACGGCGCGCCCCGCCACGATCATCTTGCTCCACTGCAGTTCACCGAGACTTTCCGCGAACTGAGCGAGCGAGAGCGGGGTACCCGGGGACAGCTCGAGAACCGCACCGGGAGCAAGCCTCTCCGACATCGCGGCCGTGTCCCGACGCCGGACGGCGACCAGAAATCCGGTGGCGGCATTCCTACCCGGACGCCCCACTGTTCGCAGCCCTCGCATGAAACCTGTTGCACCGAGGACGCCCTGATTCGAGAGAAGTTGCGGCGCCAGCTTCACCGACGCGGCCGCGCCCCGCCACCCCGCCCTGGCCAGTTGGGCGATCATCACGGGCAGTTCCCAGTGCGCATACAACGCATCGACGGCCACGACACCCGACTCCGCCACGAGGTCGTAGCGCAGGTGCATCGGCACCGTCAGCACCACTCCCGTCGACATCCGGGTCTCGAGGTCGAGGTCGCGGACCACGGACATCCCGCACACCACGTCCCGCTTCACTTGGAATGTGATCGAGTTGGGGGCGATGAACGTGTCGTAGAACCGTTCGATCGCCGCCGTACCGACGTGTGGCCGCGAGCCCACCGGGTCGTTGACCCGAGCGCCGTCCGAGAAGAGTCCGACCCACGCGGCGCGGTCGTGCACCGCGACCGCGGACGGTGAACGCCCCACGGCAGCAAGGAGTTCCGCCACAGTCGGCGTGGTGTCCGGCACCCCTACACCGGGGTCAGCTGATCGACGAGCCAGCGGTCGTCGACCTTCTGCAGCGACACCCGCACGCGACTGCCCGACGTTCGGGCGTCGGGGGCGTCCGCGCTCGTCGTCGTCTGGTTGAGGTACAGCAGCACCACCGCCTCGTCGGGTGTCGTCGACACGGGCGCGGCGGCCTGCACCGACACCTGCACGGTGAGTTGCTTCTCCTTGGCGCCCGGCGCGATGGTTTCCTGCACGAGTGTGGTGTAGTCGTCGCGGAACGAACCGGTGAGTCCGTCTGCGGCAGCAGCCAACTGGTTGTCGACGTCGGCGAAGTCATACGCCAGCATCGCGACCGCCTGCTTGCCCGCGGCGTCGACGGCGTCGATGCGCGCCTGCTCCGAGAGTTGATCCTGCCGGTGGCCGTACCAGAGGAAGCCCACTCCGACGGCGAGCGCAACCACCACGACCGCGGCCGCGATCTTCAGCGCTGCCTGCTTGGTGATCGCGAACTTTCGCTTGCCTTCGTTGTTCTCGCTCATGGGACGAACTCCACCTTCGATGCGGTCAACTTGCCGTCGACGTCGCTGATCGTCACCCGCATCCGGAAGTCTCGCGGCGAGGGGTCCGGCTGTTCCTTGCTGCTCACCATCGTCCGCGCTGCCACGAGCACGTTCGCCGAGATCGACGTCTCGCTCCCGTTCTCCACGCCCGCCTCGACGACCTCGCCCTCGGTGGTCACGTTCGCGTCCTGGACGACACCGACGAACGGATCCTCACGGCCCTGGAACTCTTCGAGGAACTGACCCGACGCGCCGGCGATGATCCGGTCGACGTCTTCCTTTGCGGTCTCGGGATGGATGGTCGTCAGGTTGAGCACCGTCTGCCGGGCTGTGTCGACGAAGGCCTGACGGCGATCGTCCCGTTCCCGTGCGGACTGTTGGGCGAGCAGCAGCACCACCGCCGCGACAACCAGTGCGACGACGACCACCGCGGTAACGCCCCACGCGAGCAGCGACTTCAGGGGACGACGCTGCTTCGGTGCGTCGAGCGGCCGAGCGTCCTGGGACGCGGCCTTCGTTTTCGAGACCTTCTCCGCCTCGGGCGCGGCGTTCGCGTCCACCGGCTTGGCGAGGACCACCGGCTTCGGGGCCTCGGTCTCCCCTACCGGCGGGCCCGCGTGCCGGACGGCCCTTCGCCTGCTCCGGTCCTTCGCCGCGGGTGTCTGCTCGGTCGCCTGCTCCGCGGAGTCTGTTGCGCGCTCGTCTGTGCTGGAACTCAAATCTGCTGACCTGTCATCATCGTCTGCCACGTCGAGTCCTTTCCCTGCACCGCCAGATCCGGTTGGGTGTACGTCTTTCCATCCGAACCAATGAAGCTACCGGTGGCCGGGTCGTAGGGCACGGCCGCGACCGGTGCACCCGCGGCACCTTCGTAGGAACTCGGAACGGCTGTGTACGAGGGTACATCCGGCGGCATGATCGGCCCGTACGGCGGGTTGTTGCCCGATGCCTCCCAGCCCTCGCGGCACGCCTCGACCGTCGGCGCGCGACGTCCCGGGAACTCCATGCACGGCAGGTTCCGCGCGCCACGCACCACGGCCGGGTCGTCCGGAGCGGCCTTGCAGTACAAGTCGTTCGGTGTCGCGATCGGGTCGGTCTGATCTCCCGACCGGCGTTGCTCCGGGGGCAGGAATCCCGTCGTGCAGGCCGGCGGGTCGTGCAGTTGCAGCGCGAAGTCGACGATCGCGCCGTCCTCCACCGGCCCGCCCGTCGCCGCCGTCACGAGCGCCGCGGTCAGGGGCGGGTAGATGACCAGAACCTGTTCGATGCTCTTGTTGTAGATCACCCCGACCTGGCCGACGCTCACCAGGTTCCGCAGCAGAATCGGCAGTGTCGGCTGCAGGTCCTGGAACAGCTGGGTGGCCTCCTGCGCCGTTCCCGGGCCCTTCTCCAGCACCGACCGCAGGCTCGGGTCGCTCGCCCGCAACTGGTCGGTGAACGTCACCAGGTCCTGGGTCCACGACCGGATGGCGTCGCTGCTGACCGTCTGGGTGTCGAGCAGTGGGCCGACCTGGTCGATCAGGGCCTTCGTCGCGTCGCTGTTCGCGTCGGCTTCCTCGACGAACAACCGGGCCGAGTCGATGAGCCGCTGCAGGTCGGGGCCCGATCCGTTGAACGCCGTGAACGCCTCGTCGATCACCGTCTGCAACCTGGTGTCCGAAATGCTCGCGAGCAGTTCGTCGGCCTGGTCGAGCATCTCGCCGACGTCCTGCGGAATGGTGGCACGATCCAACGGGATCACGTCGCCGTTCGCCAGGTACGGGCCGTCGGCCTCGGCGGCGCCGTCCCGGGGGATCAGATCGACGTACTGCTCGCCGACCGCCGACACGCTCTTGACTGCCGCGTCGACGTCGGCCGGAATCTTGTAGTCACTGTCGAGCGACATCTTCGCTTCCACACCGTCGCCGGTGAGCGTCACGTTCTCGACGACACCGATGTTGGTGCCTCGATAGGCGACATTGGCGTGCGAGTAGAGCCCACCGGTGGACGGCAGTCGGACACTCACCTCGTAGCGCCCGACGCCGAACAGCACCGGCACCTTCACGTACTGGATCGACATCACCACGAGCCCGATGACGGTGAGAATCGAGAAGATGATCAGCTGAATGCGAACGAATCTCGTCATTCTCATGGTGTCGGCGCCCCTCCCAGTTGCGGCGGAAGGCCCGGTATCTGCGGCAGTCCGGGTATCTGCGGAAGCCCCGGAATCACCGGCGGTGCGGGTGCCGGCTTCGGAGCCGGCTGCAGGGGTGCCTGCAGCGGATCGCCCGACTGCCCGGCCACCCCGGCGAGCGATCCCACGGCGCCCTCGACGCCGCCGAGCGATCCGCCGAGGCCGGTTCCGGTCAGGAAGTTGTTGTCCACGCGTTCGTTGGTCATGTCGACCGTCATCATGAGGTTCGCGTAATCGCCCTGAATCGCCTTGTCCATCGTCTTCATCGGGAAGGGGTACGTGAGCATCAGGGTCAGCACCTCGGTCAGCGCGCTTCCCGAGTTGGCGAGTTCACGCAGCACCGGTGTCAGGTTTGCCAGGTTCGCTTTCAGTTCCTCGCCGCTGCTCTCCACGAGCCGGGAAGCGGTGTCACTGAGCTTGCCCACCTCGACCAGTGCGGTGGTGAGGTTCTGCCGTTGGGTGACGAGCACTTCCAGCGCGGGCGGGATGCCGTCCAGCGCCGCGTCCAGGGTGGCCTTCTGCTCGTTGACGGTACCCGCCAACCGGTCGAGTCCCTCCATCGCGCCGATGATGTCTCCGCGCTGCTGATCCAGGCTCGTGACGAGTTGGTCGAGCTGCGGGAGAAGATCTCGGATCGAGTCCTCCCGGCCACCCAGTGCGGCGTTGAGTTCCTGGGTGATGTCGTGGATCTGGGCGATGCCGCCACCGTTGAGCACCACCGACAGTGACGACAACGTCTGCTCGGTGGTCGGGTAGGCGCCCGCCCGCTCGATGGGGATCACGTCGCCGTCCTCGAGCCTGCCCTCGGGCTCGGTGTCGGTCGGCGGAGCCAGTTCGAGGTGCTGCGAGCCGAGAAGGCTGGTCTGGCCGATCTTGGCGGTCGCGTTGGCGGGCAGTTGGACGTCGCCGTTGATCGAGACGGTGACGAGTGCGTGCCAGTCCTGCACGTCGATGCCCGTCACCGAACCCACCGTCACGTCGTTCACACGGACCGGCGAGTTCTGCGACAGCGTCGTGACATTGGGCATCTGGATCTCGACCGTGTAGGCGTCGTCGCCCTGCCCCTCGGTGCCCGGCAGGGGAAGCGAGTTCAGCCCTTCCCACTCGCACCCGGTCAGGGTGAGGGACAACGTGATCGCCACGGCTGCGATGGCGCCGCGACGCACCCGTGTGTGCTTCGTCATCGCCCACCTCCCGGCTGCAACAGATCGTTCAGGTCCTTGGGCACGGCGACGGTCGGCATCCCGGCGAGGGTCCCGGTCATCGGCGGCGCGGACCGCGGAGGTACGGAGGCCTCGAGACTCGGCGGGGTGAATTCGATCTGGTCGGGGAATGCGTTCACACCCGTCGTCGGGTTGGTGAGGATGGGCAGGTAGTTCGCCGTCAGCGAGTTCAGGACCGGCGACAGGTACTGGGTACACAGGTCCGCGCTCCGGTTCGCCTCGTTGGCCTGCAGGCTCTGGATGGCACCGCACATGAAGTTCACGGGGTTCCCGAAGTTCGCCATCGCGACCGCACCGACCAGTGATCCCTGCGCCGGCTTGTAGATGTTGCTGAAGTTGGCCAGCGCCGTGGGCGCGACGTGGAGCACCTGCTCGATCTGCGGCCTCTTGTCGGCGAGCACCTGGGTGGCGTCGGCCAGGCGGCCGACCTGTTCGCTGAGACTTGCCCGGTTCTCCACGACGAACCGGTTGACGTCGCCGAGCGCGATGTCGAGATCGTTCAGCGCGGTTCCGAGTTCGTCGGAGTTGGTGGCGAGCATGTTCGACACCGAAGCGAGCCTGCCCTCGAACTGGACGATCTGCTCGTTGCTCGACGACAGAGCCGCCACGAACGTCTGCAGGTTGCGGATGGTGGAGAACAGGTCGGTCCGGCCGTCGGACAGGGTCCGCATGGTCTCCGACAATTCCCGCAGCGTGTTCCGCAACGACTCTCCGTTGCCGTCGAGATTGTCGGCGGCGGTGTCGATGAACGTGCCGAGCGAGCCCTGCGGGTCCGCGCCCTGCGGTCTGAGCGCCTCCGACAGCTTGTTCAGCTCGGTCTTGATCTCGTCCCACTCCACCGGGACGGCGGTGCGCTCCACGGGGATGCTCGCACCGTCGCCCATCGTCGGCCCACCCGCGTACACGGGTGTCAGCTGGACGAACCGTCCCGACACCAGGCTGGGTGCGACGATGACGGCCTTCGCGTCGGCCGGAATCTCGACGCTCTTCTTCACGTTCATCGTGACCCGCGCGAAGTCGGCGCCGGGCTCGATCGAATCGATCGTCCCCACCTTCACACCGAGGACGCGGACGTCGTCACCCGAATACAGCCCGGTGGTCGCCGGGAAGTACGCGGTGATCGTGTTCTGGAAGAGTTTGGGCACGAACATCACTGCGGCGCCGACGATCAGCACCACCACGACCGCGGCGACGCCGCCGCGGATCAGCCACTTCTTCCGCGTGTTGGTGATTTCCGGGTTCGTCGTCATCGCGGCGGTTCCCTCAGCTCGATGGACGGACCTGTCTGCAGGTAGGCCTGGAGGTCGTTGGGGAGATGCTCCGGCCAGGTCACCGCGTCGCTGAGCCCCTGGAACAGGTTGCCGATGCCGATGTTGTAGACGTACGCCATGAAGAACGGACCGCTACCGACCGACTCGCCGAGCTGAGTGGCGTACGGCGCGAGGCCGTCGAGAGCCTGCGAGATGTTGTCCTTGTTCCGCTGCAGGATGTCGACCACCGAGTTCAGCTTGTCGAGCGTCGGTTTCATCTGCTCCTCGTTGTCCTGGACCAGTCCCGTGAGCTGCCGGGACACCGCGGAGATGTTCACGATCAGCTGGCTGATCGCCGTACGGCGACGGTCGAGCTCGCCGAACAGCTGGTTCCCGTCGACGATCAGCGAGTTGATCTGCCCGCTGCGCTCGGCGAGGATTCCCGTCACGTTCTCGGCACGCGAGAGCAGCTGTCGCAGAGTCTCGTCCCGCGAATTGATGCTCTCCGACAAGCGGGACAGGCCGTCCAGTGCGGTGCGCAACTCGGGCGGTGTGTTCTCGAGAGCGCCGGACATCGCGTTCAACGCGTTGTTGACCTCGTCGGTGTCGAGTTCGGACACGGTGGTCGACAGATCGCCCAGCGCGTCGTTGAGAGAGTACGGAGAGTTGGTGCGCTCCAACGGAATCGTCGAGCCCACCGGCATCGTGTCGTACCCGAGCGGGGTGACGGCCAGAGACTTGCGCCCGAGGACGGTGTTCGTCTTGATGTTCGCTTCGGTGGCGTCGCCGAGGGCGACGCCGTCCTGGATCGTGAACGTGACGAGCACGTGTTGACCGTCGAGTTCGACCTCGGCGACCTTCCCGACGTCCACGCCGGCGAGCGTCACCGTGTCGCCGGTCATCAGCCCACCCGCGTCCTCGAAGTAGGCGGAGTACTGCGTTCCGCCCGAAAGGAATTGCAGCTGATCGTATTGCAGGGTGGCGATCACGATCATGCTCGCGATGGCGACACCGATGATTCCCACCTGTACGGGATTACGTTCGCGCTTCATGGCTACGGTGCACACCTCCCTGCCGTCTGACCGCCCGGCATGTTGAGGAGCAGATCCGATCCGTCCGGGCCGGAGAACTTGAACTTGACCGTGCAGACGTACATCTGGAAGAAGCTGCCGTACGTGCCGATGCGGATGAGCCTCCGGTAGGCGTCGGGCAGATTCTGGAGCACCCAGTCGAGGTCGTCCTCCCCCGCCTGGAGCTGAGTTGCAGTGCGGTTGGCCTCGGCGATCGTGCTCTGCAACGGCGGCCGCACACCTTCGAGCAGATTCGCGAGATCCCCCGTCGCCCCCGCGATGCGGGGAATGGCGTCACCGATCTGATCGCGGTCCTGGGAGAGCCCGCTGACCAACTGCTGCAACTGGTCGAGCGTCGACCGGAACTGGTCGCCGCGGTCGTTGATGGTGCCGAGGACCTGGTTGAGGTTCGTGATCACCTCGCCGATCAACTGGTCCCGGTCGGCCAGGGTGTTCGTGAACGAACTCGTGCTGCCGAGGAGTGAGACGAGCGTTCCGCCCTGCCCCTGGAACACCTGGACGAGGGCCTGGGACAGGTCGTTGACCTGCTGCGGGTCCAGTGCCCGCAGCAACGGTTTGAACCCACCCAGCAGGAGGTCGAGATCGAGTGCGGGAGAGGTGTTCTCGACGGGGATGGATCCACCGTCCGGCAGGGGTTCCACCGATCCGGCACCTTCGAGAAGTTCCATGTACCGGTCGCCGACGAGATTCTCGTACCGCACCGTGGCCTTGGTCCCGTCGAACAGCGAGTACTTGGTGTCGACGGTGAAATCGACGTCGGCAAGATTGTCGTCGTCGATGCTCACCTTCTCGACGGCGCCGACGGGAACGCCGGCGATGCGCACCTTGTCGCCGGGCTTGAGCCCGGACACGTCGGTGAACGTGGCGTGGTAGCCGTCGGAACTGCTGAACCGGTACTGGCTGAACACCAGGGCGAGTCCGGCGAAGATCACCGACATCACCGTCGCGAAGATCAGCAGTTTGACCGTGGTCGCTCGCACAGTCACTGCCCACCCTGCCCGGGGTACACACCCGCGAACAGCAGCTGGAACACCTTGGGCAGGTGCACCTGGACTTCCGTCGACGGCACGAACGGCACCGTTCCGGTGTCGGCCACGACGAAGTTCGCATGCTTGCTGAGATCAGGGTTGGGAAGACCGTGGCAGTTCGGCCCACCTGTCGCGTTCACTTTCGGCAGGTCCTTCGGATAGGTGTACGGCTCCTGCCCGTACATGAAGCTGGCGCTCAGCGCGATACCCGGCTGATTGCCGCCGATGAGCTGTTCGGCGAGGGGGATCACGTTGTTCAGGCCGACGATGAAGCAGGAGATCTCGGGCGAGTACTCGGCCAGCAGATCCGTCGTCGGGAGCAGCAGGTCGAGAGAGGAGTTCAGGTTCTGCTCGTTCTCGGTCAGCACGGTGTTCGCCGTGTCGGCCAGCCCCGTGACGTTGAGCAGCACGGCATCCAGGTTGTCCTGTTCGTCGACGACGGTGGCGCTGGTGGCCGTCGCGTTGTCGAGCACCCGCAGCAGATCCGGTGCGGTGTCGGCGTACACGTCGGTGACCTGCGCGGCCTTCGCCAGATCTTCCTGCAGCTGAGGGAGACTCGGATTCATCTTCGCCAGGTAGCTGTCGCTCTGCTCGAGCAGGGCGCCGAGTTCTTCGCCGCGTCCGCGCAGCGCCGAGGAGATGGCACCGAGCGTGGCGTTGAGCTTCTCCGGCTGCACCTGGGTCAGTACGTCGGACAGGTGCTGGAAGACCGTGTTGAACTCGACCGTGACGTTGTCGGACGCGATGACCGCCCCCGGCTGGAGATGGGTGGACGCCGGGTTCTCCGGCATCACGAAGTTGACGTACTTGGCGCCGAACACGGTGGTGGACTTGATCTCCACGGTCGCGTTGGAGGGAATCAGCGACATCATGTCGGGGTACATCGCCAGTTTCAGCTCGGCGCCGTCAGTCACGTGCTCGATGGAGCCGACGCGGCCGACCTCGACGCCGAGGAGCTTGACCTTGGCGTCGGGTTCCATCACCAGCCCGGAGCGATCCGACGTGACGGTGACGGGCGTGGACTCGCTGAAGGTTCCGTTGAACATGGCCAGTGACACACCGATGATCGCGAGAAGACTCACGACGAGGACGAGTGCCGCGAGCTTCTTCTTCCCACCCGAATCAGTCATCTACCGGCACTCCTATCCCGAAAGGTTGAAGTTGCCGGACCCGCCGTAGATGGCGAGCGAGATGAGCAGGGTGACGGTGACGACGGCGATCAGCGAGGAGCGCACCGCGTTGCCGACGGCCACACCGACGCCGACCGGGCCGCCCGAGGCGTTGAAACCGTAGTAGGTGTGGATGAGCATGATCGCGATCGCCATGACGATGGCCTGGGCGAACGACCACAGGATGTCCGTGGGTATCAGGAACGTCGAGAAGTAGTGGTCGTACACGCCGGACGACTGGTCGTACAGCACCACCGTCGCGAACCGGCTGGCCATGAACGACGCGATCACCGCCAGGGCGTACAGCGGGATGATGGCGATCATCCCCGCCATCACACGTGTGCTGACCAGGTACGGGATCGACGGGATCGCCATCGTCTCGAGCGCGTCGATCTCCTCCGAGACGCGCATGGCGCCGAGCTGGGCGGTGGAGCCGGCGCCGATGGTGGCCGCCAACCCGATGCCCGCGATGACCGGCGCCGCGATACGCACGTTGATGAAGGCCGCGAAGAAGCCGGTGAGGGCTTCGACGCCGATGTTGCCGAGCGAGCTGTAGCCCTGCACCGCGATGGTGCCGCCGGTGAACAGGGTCAGGAAGCCGACGATGACGACCGTTCCGCCGATCACGGCGAGAGCACCCGTGCCCATGCTGATCTCGGCGATGAGCCGCAGCGTCTCCTTCGGGTAGTGCATCAGGGCGCGGGGCGCCCATCCGATGGCACGCGCGAAGAACAGCGCCTGCTCACCGAGCCGGTCGATCGAGCGGGACGCCGACGCGAACCGTTTGCGAGTTCGGGGAAAGCGCCCGGCCGCCGCTAGTGCCATCTACTCCACCACCATGTCGATCACCCTGCCGTCAGCTTGATGCCGACGGCGGTGACGAGAACGTTGACCACGAACAGGGCCATGAACGAGAACACGACGGTCTGGTTGACGGCGTCACCGACGCTCTTCGCGCCACCCCTGACGTTCAGGCCGAGGTAGGCGGCGACGAGGCCGGCGATCATGCCGAACAGACCGGCTTTGACTTCCGAGATCACGAGCTCCCCGAATCCGGTGAGCAGGGTGATGCCGTTGACGAACGCACCCGGGTTGACGTCCTGGATGTAGACCGAGAAGACGAAGCCGCCGAGGATGCCGATGGTGCAGACCAGCCCGTTGAGCAGGAGCGCCACGACGGTCGACGCCAGCACTCGTGGCACGACCAGGCGGTGGATCGGATTGATGCCCAGCACCCGCATCGCGTCGATCTCTTCGCGGATGGTGCGGGCGGAGAGGTCTGCGCAGATGGCGGTGGCCCCTGCACCCGCCACGATGAGCACGGTGACGATGGGACCGACCTGGGTCACGGTGCCGAGAGCGGCGCCGGCGCCACTGAGGTCGGCG
>NZ_LTCZ01000261.1:0-6107 GCF_001583455.1 Rhodococcus sp. LB1
CACGACAGTCGGAAGTCGAGACCGTTCTGGGCACACACCTCCGCGCCTCCTGAACGACACCTTGCGAGGCGGAGGTGTAACGCCGTTGCTGTGATGTGCGACTTGTCTGTTAACGCGTTGACACCTACTCGGGTGTTCGACACGGGCTACGAACGGATGGGGTAGACCATGGAACGTCGCGTTTCAGCACGCAAGGTCGCGCATCGACGAAGGATCGCAGGCAGTCTGATCGCGCCCGGCGCGTTGGGGCTGGCGGCGCTGCTCGCGACCCCGTGGTCGAACCCGGGTTCACCGGCCACGACGGCGACAGCTTTGACTGCGGCGGCCTCGGACACGTGCTACGACATGGTCAGCATCGCCGTTGCCGGCCGCGGTGACACCCCACGCGAGGGGAACCGGATGCTCGTGGCGTCCGACGGCACACGCCTCCCTGCGTCGTACTCCAGCGACTACAGCAGTCCCTGGATCGACGAGGTGGTGAATGCGCCGCAGCAATCCGTGGGCGGAGGGTCCTACGCCGCGGTCTATATCGAGTATCCGGCCAACATGAATTCGTACGAGGACGCCGTGAACGCCGGCGTCGACAACACCGAAACCGTCATGCGTTCGATTCACGCTTCGTGCCCGGACACGAAGTTCTCGATCGTCGGCTACAGCGAGGGCGCCGATGTGGCGCGGCGGGTTGCGATGGAGGTCGGCAACCAGGACGGCCAGGACGGCTCGTACGACATTCTCGATCCCGCGTCCGTGGTCGGCGTCGTCATCCTGGCGGATGCCGGCCGCAACCTCGGGGGAGGACCATTTCCCGGCGCCGAGAACGAATTCCGCAATCCCGACGGCTTCGACCTTGCGTACCAGTCGGGGCAGTCGGGCACGTCCGGGCGGGGAGCATTGCCCGGCACGTCGGGCAGCTTCGGCGCCCTGGACGGGAAGGTGGCATCGTTCTGCTCGGAAGGCGACCTGACCTGCTCCGCACCCGAGAACATTGCGCTACTGCAACTCGCGATCAACGTGGGACGGCAGCTGAACGTCGACTCACTGCAGAAGGATGGGCTGACCCCCGCGACGGGACAGGATCTTGCGGTGGTGCTCGGGCAGCTCGCCCTCGCCGCGTTCGCGGACATTCAGTCGCAAGACAATTGGATGCAGTCCGATGAGACGTTCCTCGACGTCCTGGTCAAGGTGTCGGATCCGGCGTACAAGCCCGATACCGCTGCGGCGCAATCGGACACGTCAGCTGGTCCGATCTCGTCGAATCAGGCGGTCGACCTGGTCTACCTGCCCGCGAAGGTGCGGAACGAGATCATCGGGTTCATCGCCGACAACCAGAACACGATCCAGGTGGCGATGAGCGACCCGTATCAGCAGACGCTGGGGGAGGGGACGGGCCATCACTTCGACTACTGGCGTGATGCGAACGCCGGCAGCGGGAAACCGCTGACGTCTGCCCAGTACGCTGCGGCCTGGTTGACACACCTGGCACAGGAAGCGGAGAAGGGAGAAGCGCGGACGGCCGCAGCGGAACCGTCGACCGCGAAGCTCGCCGCCGCCTCCACGAAGGAAACAGAAACGACTGAGGCCGCTCCCACCACCACCGGCAGCGCGAAAAAGGCTGAGTTGGCAAGCAACCCGGTCGGCGCGACCACGACGACCAGCAGTTCGCCGACACCCACGACGACGGTCGCGACGACTACGTCACCGGAACCCACGACAGTCGTCGAGGTAGCTGCAGAACCGACGACCTCGGCGCCGGCGCCTCAGGCCGTCGCGGAAACAGTGGAAACACCCGTGGCGACCACCACTGCGGCGGAACCTACCGCGACCACGGCATCGGAGTCGTCGACGACCACCACGCCGGTGATCACCACGACGACGGTTCAGCCGGCGGCCGGGTGACGCCCGATCGCTGCTCGGCTTCGCGTGCCGCACGTTCGAGGCGGGTCCGGTAGCTCTGCCACCACGTCCGGTCCGCTGCGGGCAAGTTGGTGTTGTCAGGCCGCAAGCCGACCGTCCCGTCGACGAGTTCGCGAACGATGTCGGCGTGCCCCGCGTGCCGTGGGTTTCGGCGATCACGTGCACGAGAATCCGGTGAAGTGTGACGTCGCGGCGGTCGTCCGGCCAGTGCGGTATCCGACCGGGGGCGTCGAGCGGGAGCGTCCGGATGGTGTCGTCCGCGTGCGCCCACGCTGTGCGGTACTGCCCGACGATGTATTCGCGTGACTCGTCGGGGGTCGCCCACATGTCCACGTTGTCTTCGGCGTCGTCGGTCACCCACGGTGGGACTTGGACAGATCGGCCGAACGTCTCGCCGAAGTAGCCGATCTCGACGCCCGTCAGGTGTTTGACCAGCCCCAGCAGGTTCGTGCCGGTCGGCGTCATCGGTCGACGGATGCCGTATTCGGACAGCCCGTCCAACTTCCACAGCAGAGCGTCGCGGGCGGCTTGGAGGTAGTGGTGAAGGTCCACTTTCGGATCTGTCAATGCCCTTCCTGATCGGTCAGTTCCTTGCCTTCGAGGGCCTTGACGCGACGCCGTTCGAAGAGCACGAGACCCGTGCCGAGGACGAGGCAGAGGATGCAGGCGATCCCACCGATCAGCGCCCAGCCCTCGAATCCGTAACCGGCCGCGACCAGCGTCAATCCGAGCACGGCGATTCCGGCGGCGATGAGGATGTATCCCGGCCAGTTCCGGCTGTCGCTGATCGCCTCCCCGGCGTGATTGCGCATGGTGTGGGCATCGTCCTGCGGGTGGTGCTCGGAGTTCAACTCACGGCTGGGTCCGTTGTCCGGCTGATACGTCACTGCAGTCCTCCTGTGCTCGAGCGGTGATCCGAGTTTCATCAGTCGGTCTCGGTCTCGGCGTCGGCGGAGTCTTCCGCCAACTCGGGTGCGTTCTCTCTCGTCGCCATGCCGCCGTCCTTACCGTGATCGACGGGACCGGGACGGCCACCCTTGGGCTCGTCCGTCTCTCCGTGAGTGTCTTCGGTCATGGTCACGCTCTCCTTCAGTGGCTGCGCCGACGGCGTTGTCGCACGGCGAGGTAGGCGACGACGAATGCGCTCACGAGTCCGGCCGCCACGGCACCGCGGGGTTGCTGCCGAACCCTGTCGAGTTCGTGACGCGCGCCGGCTTTCGCGCGTGCGGGCACGTCCACTTTGCGGTGTAGCGCATCCAGAGTGGATGCGAGTGCGGCTCGCTGTTCGGCGACGGAAGGTTCCGGTTGCGGCTGTGGGTCGGTCATCGAAGACCTTCCTTCACGGAGTCGACGTCGGCGCGAACGCTGTCGGCCGTCCGCTCGGGTACGGGCGGCAGCGCGTTTTTTGCGCGGCGGGCTCCGACCGCCGCCACGACACTGCCCACGGCGATCAGCACGGCAGCCACGATCAACGCGGCCAGCCACGGATCGAGTGCCGTCGCCAGTCCCAGAATGGCGGTGGCGACGAGGGCCCCGAATCCGTACAGCAGAAGCAGCACGCCAGCTCCGGAGACACCTGCTCCGATCCCGAAGCGCGTTCCCTTGTCTTTCACTTCGGTGAGGGCGTGGGTCATCTCGGTGCGTACGAGTCCCGTTACCTGATCGGTGAGTCGTTCGACGAGTTGGACTGTCGACAGCTCGTCGAGATCGTGTGCAGCGCTGGGCGGTTGGACCCGCAGGGCATCGGCGCGATGGATATCGGTCATGTCCGTGCTCCTTCCTCGTCTCTGCTCCGCCTACCCGGGAGCGTTCCTGGCGAAACAGGATGGTCTCCCGCCGTGCTCATCGCTCGGCGGAGTCTCCATCGGTCGAGCGATGCCGCGATTGCAGAATCGCAGCGAAGCCCCAGAGTCCACAGAACATCGCGAAGGCCACCGCCGCGGCGACCGCTCCGGCGACGGGTGAGATCACGAAGCTGAAGATCAACGCCACCACACCGATCAGCGCCAGCGCGAGGGTGGCGATGCCGCAGATCGCGAGGCGATGGGAGGCAAAGACGAGATCCGGGAGCGCGTGCCGACGGAAGAGCATGCGGTGCAGGCCGGCAGGGGCCACCAGGAGCATGGTCGACGTCACCGACAGTGCGACGGTCGCCAGATAGATGGCGACCTCGCTGTCCGAGAGGTCCTCGAAACGCTGCTGGAACGGCAACGTCAACAGGAAGCCGGTGAGAAGTTGCACGCCGGTCTGCACGACACGCAGTTCCTGGAGAAGGCCGCTCCAGTTCCGGTCGAGCCGTTGAGTCTCGGTCTCGTGCCGGGCGCGGAAGTTCCAGTTCGCATCGTCGCGATCCAATCCTCGACTGTCCATCCCTCTGGAGTACCCCATCCCGGCGGTGAGGGCACTATTTCGCGCCGAATACGGGGAAGCCACGTAACCGGGCCTGCCCATCGTGAGATGGACAGGCCCGGTTACGGAGTACGGGGGCCTAGCGTCGACCGGCCGTGCTTCGTCCGGTGACGAGCTTGACCAGGAACAGGAGTATCACCGCGCCGAGGAGGCAGGTGAAGAAACTGAACCAGAGACCGCCACCTTCGACGTCGGTGCCGAAGAGGCTGAGGATGAAGCCGCCGAGGAGGCCGCCGACGATTCCGACGACGATGTTGAGGATGATTCCCATCTGAGCGTCGGTCTTCATGATCTTGCTGCCGATCCATCCGGCGAGGCCGCCGATGATGATCCAGCCCAGAATTCCCAGTCCTAGCACGTATCAGTCCTTTCGGGGGAGAGTGGTGACCGGCGGCTGCCGATTCCACTCGGTGAAGAGACGCTCGGTGCGGGCCGGTCTGATCCGGCCCGCACCGTCTCACTGCTCGGCGCGCTGGCGTGCTTCCTGCGCTTCGGCCTTGCCTCGGGCCTTCTCCGCTTCGGCTTCCTTTGCGGCGGCTTCGCGTTGGGCGGCGGCTTTGTCCTGCTGCGCCTTGCCCTCGCGGGTGAGATCGTCCTGACCGGACACCGCACCTGCGGCTTCCTTCGCTTTACCCTTGACGTCTTCGACGACGCCCTTGACGGCCTCGGCCGGACCGCTGTTGTTCTCAACCATGTTCGTCACCTTTCGGTTGTGGAGGGGAGATTCGGCAGTGCTCACCGCGCTTGCGCGGCTGCCTGCTTCTCGGAGTGCGCGCCGTTGTTGGAAAGGCTGCCGCCGGAGTTCTCGAGGTGGGCGCGGACGAACCACTGGAACTTCTCGAGTTCGCCGGTCTGCCCGATGAGAAGGTCCTCGGTGATCGGGTCGAGGTCGCCCGTCTCGGAGATCGCCTTGCGGTTGTCCTCGACGACACCGCTGTAGACGAGGTCGAGGGCACCGAGGTGCGCCTGCGCCGTGTCACGCTTCACCGAGTAGTCGTCCCAGGTGCGGTCGCGGGCGATCGCGGCCGGGGTGCCGTCGGGCGACTGCCCCAGCGCGGCGATGCGTTCGGCGACGGCGTCCGCGTAGCCACGCACCAGCTCGACCTGCGGGTCGATCATCTCGTGCACGCCGATGAAATTCGGACCCACCACATTCCAGTGAATGTGCTTGAGCGTCAGATGCAGATCGTTGTATGCGCTGAGCCGCTTCTGAAGTATGTCGGCGACTCGCGCTCCCTGATCGTCGGAAAGACCTGGCACGGTGAACTTCGACATTCTCGGTCCTCTCTTTCGCTACTACCTGCCGGCGGAACTTCGAGGCATGGGGTGCCGCGCCTCGGTTACTCGGGGGAGACGAGGCGCCGGCTGAACTCACCGCGTACCCGTGGTGAGAAGTCTCGAATCGCCGGGACCCTGCCCCACCGCAACCTACGTTCGTGTCGAACAACGTTCCTGACTCGCTCGCTGAAGTTCCGACAACTCGACGGTACTACAAAATCTATGTCGCGCAAATCAGATCTTCTGCGGTGTTCGAAGCGGATGCGCTGGGATCGGCAGATCTCGATTGCGCAAACGCTCCGCCGGAATCGCCCCGCACCCGACAGAGAGGCACTACCTTCGGTCTGATTCGACCAGGGTTCGACCGTGCGCACACCGAGGAGGAGCAATGCTCAACGTGGCTCTACTTGTGGTTCTGCTCGTTGCGAGTCTGTGGGGCGGCGCTGCGCTCCACGGCCTGGCCGATCGAAGGGCGGCACGATGAGCGCCGGGCACACGCTGCCTGC
>NZ_LTCZ01000262.1:0-277 GCF_001583455.1 Rhodococcus sp. LB1
AACGCCATCCACGGCATCGTCGTGCTCGGTGCGCTGGTGGTGTTGGGCAAGGTCGAGAACCCGCCGTGGGGGCTGCAGGTGATCCTGTTCGTGGCCCTGGTGTTCGGAACGATCAACGTGGTCGGTGGTTTCGTGGTCACCGACCGGATGCTGGCGATGTTCAAGTCCAAGCCCGCCGCCCCTGTTGCTGCTGAGAAGGGTGGGGACCGGTAATGGAATACCTCGTCAACGTGCTGTACATCGTGGCGTTCTCGATGTTCATCTACGGTCTGATGGG
>NZ_LTCZ01000262.1:329-550 GCF_001583455.1 Rhodococcus sp. LB1
ATCGGTGTGGTCCTCGGGGTGCCGCCGGCGTTGCGGACGAAGATGACCGCGATGCCGCAGCTGGTGGCGTTGTTCAACGGTGTCGGTGGCGGCACGGTCGCGTTGATCGCGTACGCGGAGTTCCTGGACTCGGACGGGTTCACCGCCTTCGCCCATGGTGAGTCGCCGACGGTGCACATCGTCATCGCGTCGCTGTTCGCGGCGATCATCGGGTCGATCTC
>NZ_LTCZ01000263.1:0-5685 GCF_001583455.1 Rhodococcus sp. LB1
GATCCAGCGCAACGTCATCGTCTCGCAACTCGTGTCGCGGGGCGGTCTGTAGTCCGGCAACCTGCACGTAGGATCGGTGCGCGATGAACGGTAGGGAACGAGAACGAGAGACGGAGCCGGCGTACCAGCTGGTGTCGAAGCAGCTCCGTGAACACATAGCCGCGGGCAAGTACCGCGGCGGCCTCAAGCTCCCCACCGAATTCGAGCTCGCGGAACAGCACGGCGTGAGCCGGCAGACCGTGCGACGCGCATTCCAGGACCTGGTAGCCGAGGGCATCGTCTACCGGGTCCCGGGCCGCGGGACGTTCGCAGCCGAGTCCGACGGCCGATACCTGCGTCAGCTGGGGTCGATCGAGGATCTGATGAATCTGTCCACCGACACCACCATGGAGGTGGTCTCGCCGCTGCGCCGCCGGGTCGACATCGAGGCCGCGAGCAGGCTCCGCCTCGACACCGACCTCGTCCACACGGTCGTGTTCCGGCGCCGCCACGACGACACCCCGTTCGTACTGACCACCGTGTACCTTCCCGACGAGATCGCCCGGCTCGTCGTCGACGCACCCGAGATGTCCGAGGGCGCCGTCAGTGCGTACACGATCATCGGTCTGCTGGAGCCGCACCTGCGCAGCCCCATCATCGAGGCGGCCCAATCGATCACGGTCGCGCCCGCCCCCGCGGACGTGGCCCGCGAACTCGGCTGCCCCGAAGGCCATTCGATGCTGCGGGTGGACCGCCTCTATTCCGATTCGGAAGGGCGGACCGTCGAGTTGGCGGTCAGCTACTTCCTGCCCGAGCACTACACCTACCGCGTGACCCTGCGACGTGGCGGACGCTGACCGTCCGCGTCCTCCTCGGGATCGGCGTCTGCCGCCGCCGTCCGCGCGCTCGACCCACGTTTCCACGACCACATCCCGGCGCTGCTGCCGTTCCGTCCCGAACTCCGCGACAGGCCGGGGACTTCACCGCCGGCCCGGGTGAACAGTGGAGACCGACCGGTACGCATCGAGGTCCGATCGGCAGCTCGAGCGACCGTCCAGTCCCTCTGCCAGGGGATGACGCCTCGAACTTCACCCCCTCGACCCGATAGTGTGCACGGCGGGGGCAAGCGCACGTCATCACCGAGAATTCGCAGAGGTTTACATTGTCGAGTCCCGAAAACGACGCCGAGCTCGCAGGCCGCGTCCAGCGCCTGCTGCAGTTCCTGCGCGAGATCGTCAGGGCTCGCACGAAGCCGGTTCTCCGCGTCGACCAGCACGAACAGGTCGAATGGCTGCATCAGGACGGCCGGACGATCCAACTCGATTCCGACGCCGCGCAGGGTGACATCGTCCTGCGTGTGCCCCTCATCGGCGTCGAGGATCCGCCGGAACTACCCGCGGTCCTGGCCGGCTGGGTGGACGCGTCGGCCCGCTCCGACAGCTCGCGTTCCGATCTGGAACTGAACGCGTCCGACGCCTACGCAGAGGACTCCGACGAGGAATACGACGTGCGTCGCGCGTACGACGTCCGGCAGGCGTTCGACGCCTACGTGCCGCGCTGGCAGGCGTGGGCGAAGGCCGACCGGGAGCGTCGCCCGCACGCCGATCTGTACCAGTCGTTGCAGCGGATGCTGCAGGAGCTGAACGCCCGCCCCGAGTCGATCGAACTCGTTCTCGCGTCCGGCCTGCTGACCCTGGCGGGCGCCGGTCCGGTCGACGGCGTCCAGACCCACCTGGTCACCCAGTCCGCGAGCATCCACCGCGACCCCCGGACCGGCGACCTGCTGGTGCGGCTGATCGCGGGCTCCCAGCCCCGGCTCGAGGACTCCCAGCTGTTCACCGGACTGGACATTTACGACAGCGCGCACGCGATGCCGCTGCAGAAGCAACTGCAGGACACGGCCGCGTCGCCGCTGAGCGACGGCGTTCGCGCACTGCTCGCGGAGTGGGCACCGAAGTCGCTGATGACGCCTGTCACGGTGCGGGACGGCGTCCGGCCACCCGACGCCGACGCCGACGGCACCCTCACCCTGTCACCGGCCCTGGTCCTGCGGAAGCGCAGTGCGTTCGCCCTGGTCGAATATTACGAGCAGATGATCTCCCACCTCGAACGCGACGGCGCGACCGTTCCCCTCGGGCTCGCGCAGCTGGTCGAGGCGATCGAACCGGCAGACCGGCTGTCGTGGCTCGAGCGCACCGGCGCCGCCACCTCGTCGACGCTCGCCGAAGACCCGCTCTTCCCGCTCCCGGCCAACGCCGAGCAGTCGCAGATCATCGAGCGGCTCGGCGGCGACAGCGGAGTGGTGGTCGAGGGCCCGCCCGGCACGGGCAAGACCCACACGATCGCCAACCTGGTGTCAGCGCTGCTCGCGCGCGGCCAGCGGGTACTCGTCACGAGCGAGAAGGCGCAGGCGCTCCGGGTGCTGAGGGACAAGCTCCCACCCGAGATGCAGGAACTGTGCGTCTCCATCACCGACCTCTCCCGCGGCGGCTCCGACGAGCTCACCCGCAGCGTCGCGACGATCGCCGAACGGAAGTCGTCGTTCAACCCGCACAGCGAGGGCCAGAAGATCGCCGATCTCCGCGCCCAGCGGGACGAGGCCGTGCAGAAGCGGGCCGTCGTGCTCGAGCAGGTGAAGGCGCTGCGCGAGTCCGAGACCTACCTCCACGACGCTGTCGCGGACGGCTACGAGGGCACCGCCGCCACCATCGTCCGCAAGGTCATGGGCCTGCAGGACGCCTTCGAGTGGCTTCCCGGTCCGCTGCTGAGCGAGCAGCCGCCCCTCACCGGCACCGAGGTCGAGACGCTGCGCCGGCTGTCGGTGACGGCGTCCCCCGAACGGGCGCAGCGGTCCCGTCAGACGCTTCCCGCGCTCGACTCGCTGCTGCCCAACCGGGCCGAACTCGAACGGCTCTGCTCGCGGGCGTCGACCAGCGTCCCCATCGACACCCCGCAGTCGGCGCATCTGCTCGAGGTCCTCGGGGGCGTGGACCCCGAGACCGCGTACACCGTTCGCCGGCACTGCAAGGAACTGCAGGCGCGCGCTCACGACGTGCTCGATCTCGACGGTCAGTTCCAGAGCCTCGCCGACACGGTCCTCTCCGGCCGGGCGACGCACCTGTGGGGTCGGCTGGACGCTCTGCCCGCGATCGTCGAGGCGGCCGCGGCCGCCGACCGCTACATCGGTGCGCACGACGTCCAGTGCGCCGTCATGACCCGACCCGCACTGCAGGCGGTCGGTGCACTCGCCGTCGCGATGGAATCCGGTGCCGTCGAGTGGAAGGCACGTTTCCGTCGCAGCGAAGAGCAGAAGGCCGTCGAAGAACTTGGCCTCGATGCCACCGTCGACGGCGCACCCGCCACGACCGCCGCCACGGTGCGGCTCGTGACCGAGCACCTGCGCGCCCACGACGCCGCGCAGACCGCCGCCACCCTGCTGGCGGATCTCCGGATTCCGGTGGACATGAACGGTTCCCGTGCCGTCCAGGTCGACAGCCTCAACATGATCGTCGGCCGGGTGGCCCGGGTGCGCGCCCTCCTCGTCGCCCGCGACGCGCTGGCCCGCGAACTGTTCGCGCTGTCCCCGAACGCGCCGCGGATCCGTACTCTCGCGGACGCCGTCGCGGTGGCCGGGGCCGCAGAGGCGATCACCACGCGTGCCGACGTGGACAGTGCCCGTGCGGAACTCGACGCCATCGTCTCGACCGTCTCCACCGAGGTCGACGCGGGACCGTCACCGGAAGGCACCGCCCTGGTGGCCGCGCTCGATCAGGCCGACAACACGGCCCTCTCGGATGCCCTCAGCCGCTACGCGATCGCCCGCGTCGAACAGCAGGATCAGCGGCTGTTCGACGAACTGTCCGACAAACTCTCACCCGTCGCCCCGGCACTGTACGAATTGGTGCGCAGGACGGCGGCGCTCACCGAGTGGGACGAGATGAGCTGGCAGATGTCGGAGGCGTGGGCGTGGCGCCGTGCCCGCCAATGGGTCACCGAGCAGCATCGTGCCGGTCGTGAGCAGGAACTGGAAGCCGAACTCAACGCCGTCGACGCGGATCTCGCGCATCTGACGGCGCGGCTCGCGGCGGCCACCGCCTGGCGCGACTGCCTCGAACATCTGACGGCGGATCAGGTGCGGGCGTTGCAGACGTACCGCGAACACATTTCGAGCATCGGCGCAGGTGCCGGTAAGTATGCCGAGAAGTACCGCAGCGCAGCACGATCCGCGATGGGCGAGGCGCAGGGCGCGGTGCCCGCGTGGGTGATGCCGCTGCAGCAGGTGCTCGCGTCGATCCCGCCCGTACCGGGCAGCTTCGACGTCGTCATCGTCGACGAGGCGAGCCAAGCCGACATCACCAACCTGTTCCTGCTGTGGCTGGCGCCGCGGGTGATCGTCGTCGGAGACGACAAACAGTGCGCACCCGCCGACATCCCCACCACCGGCACCCTCGACGACGTGTTCACCCGGCTCGACGCCTACCTGCCGGACCTTCCGGAGTACGTCCAGGCCACACTCACGCCGCGGTCGAGCCTGTTCTCGATCCTGCGCACCAGCTTCGGGCAGGTGGTCCGGCTCCGCGAGCACTTCCGCTCGATGCCCGAGATCATCAACTGGTCGAGCACCCAATTCTACGGCGAACTGCCGCTCGTCCCGGTGCGGCAATTCGGCGCGGACCGGCTTCCGCCACTGAAACATACGTACGTATCCGACGCCACCGTGGCGGGCAAGGACGCGACGCTGACCAACCACGTCGAGGCCGCCGCCCTCGTCGACCAGCTCATCGAATGCCTCGTCGACCCCCGCTACGACGGCAAGACGTTCGGAATCGTGGTGCTGCAGGGACAGTCCCAGGTCGACGCCATCCGAACCGAGCTCGTCAAGCGCATCGGCATCGAACAGTGGGAGCAGCGGCGACTGCGGGTCGGGACGCCGCCCGACTTCCAGGGCGACGAACGGAGCGTCGTCTTCCTGTCGATGGTGGTGGGACCCGAGCAGAACTTCGCACCACTGACGGCGAACCAGTACAAGCGACGGTTCAACGTCGCGGCGTCACGCGCACAGGACCAGCTGTGGCTGTTCCACTCCGTGACCGTCGACGAACTGAAGCGGGCCGACCTGCGCAACTCCCTGCTCAGCTACATGATGTCGACGTCGCCGGCACCGGCCGACCCCATGCCGCAGGACGTCGACCGCGACGTCCGGATCCCGCCGTTCGACAATCTGCTCGAGCAGCGGGTGTTCAACGACATCGCCGACCGCGGCTACCACGTCAATTCCCAAGTCGAGGTGAACAATCGGCGCATCGACCTCGTCGTCACCGGCGGCACCATGAGACTCGCCGTCGAATGCGACGGCGACGCGTTCTCGACCACCCCGGAACAGCGGATCGCGGACCTCGAACGCGAACAGGAACTCAAACGGTGCGGCTGGACGTTCTGGCGCGTCCGCGAGTCGGAGTACTACCTCGACCCGAAGGCTGCCCTGTCGAGTCTGTGGGACACGCTGGACAACCTTGGCATCGCGCCGCACGCGGTGGATCACGCGATCGCCATCGAAGCGGCCGCCACCGAGCGGGCAGCGCGCGACGCCGCCGCGTCCGAGCGCGGAAAGCACGCGGCCCCGATAGGCGCTTCGCGCCCGTGAGTACTTATTAACGTCCCGGGGGCTGTTTCAAATTTCCGGGTCGGGTCTCCGCGTGCCGCGGC
>NZ_LTCZ01000264.1:0-2643 GCF_001583455.1 Rhodococcus sp. LB1
TCCACCGATCGCGGCTCGTCACGAACGACCAACGCGAACGACACCGACCGATCCGGTTCGCTCGGCATCCGCCTCACCAGCTGCCCGATGGCGGTATCGACATCCAAACCCGGCGCGGAGCCCGCAGCCTTGACCTCGACATAGACCAGGTGGCCGTCCTTCTCGGCAACGATGTCGACGACGTCCGAATCGGTCACCACCGTCCAGCCCCGAGACGACAACCACCCCGCGAAGTCCCGGGCCACGCGAGCCTCATCACCTCTCATACCGGACACGGTAAGCCAGAAACGTCAGTTCCGAACAACACCACAGCACGAAACACGTCCGGTGCGGTTATGCCACGACTGAGGGCTACCCGACAGATCATGCGATGAGATCGACGTACCGCCGTCAGGACCTCATCCGCGTCAGTCATGTAATCGACTGACTGCTAGCGACATTCGTGTGCACGATGTTCGCTGCCGCCCCAGAAGCGGCCACGAAGCGGCCGCCGCCGATCATTCTCCCCGGTGCCGGCCGGGCGTCCGCACGACCGAATCCGGGCCCGAGCTCGGGTTCGGGGCGGAGCGGTAGGAACCCGGATCGATGGTCAGATCTTCCGTGTCGGCAAAGACCAGCCGCCCGTCGTCCGCATAATCCTCGACCACCCCACCGGTGAGATCGGCCCCGGCGCTCTTGCGGACAAGCACCCGGACACCGACCGTCAACTCCGGGCCACCGACCGGCCGATTGCCGCTGTTTCGGGCCATGCTGATGCACCTCTCCACTCGGCGAAACTCCCGAGATCGAGCATAAGCACCACCCGGCCCGGTACGCGACCCGACCTGCACGAACACCACCCGCGCACGGACAGCTGCAGCAGCCGCCACTACGGTGCCGTCGGCGGCCACCCAGAAACGCCCAACACAAAACCCGACGTGCTGCGTTCGCGCAACAGCAACCGGCGCAGCCCGCCAGTCGGTTGCGCGAACGCAGTGACATCGTCGGACACGAGATCGGCGACCCGCTACCTCTAAACCCCGTTTCCCATTCGAGCGGCGAGTGCGAAGGTGCGCCCACCGGTCGCGGCCGAGCACGACATGGCTCGGACGGACTCGGCCACCGCCATGCAAGTCAACGACGCCGCGTGGCTGGCCTGGCCCTACTCAAGAAGGCCGCGCCGGTCAGCCCATCCCTGCCGCAGGACGCGGGCATCAGCGGCGCCTCCCCAAACGGCAAGTCCGACTGCCACTGCCACCAAGCAACGATCTCGACAAATTCACGCGGCCAGCACCGCAAGCCCAGCGACGACTCATGCACGAGGCAGTCGAGGAATACACCCACAATGCACTCCGCCTGAAACACCCTGCGTGAGCCTTTCCGGCGCTCGCCGAGCAACGTACGGAAACACCACCGCGGATTCCGTCGCACAATCGAAGGGAGGGAAGCAGAGATCCTGCTGGAGGTGACCATGCGTCGGGGAGAATCGGCACCGGTACCGGTGGCCGCACCGATCCGGTGGTGGCGGCTGCGCCCGTGGAGCCGCAACCACCTGATGCGCCCCAGCGACCGCTACGAGGCCACCCTCATCCTGCTCATCGCGGCCGTGGTCCTGCTGCTGATCCCCGTCGCCGCCGCGTTCGGCACCGTCACGCACACCCGGCTGGAACACCAAACCCACACGCTGCGCGCCGGCGTCCACCACCTCCCCGCAGTCCTGCTCGAGGACACCTACCCCGCCCCCGACATCCCCGACTACGCGCTCCGTCCCGCCGGCACCCAGAACACCGCCCGAGCCCGCTGGACCACACCCCACGGGGAGCGCACCGCCGCCGTCCCCACCGACACGCCCGCGAAGGCCGGCCAGGCCATCACCATCAGCGTCGACGCCGACGGCAACCTCACGGGCCCCATCCCCGACAGCCGGGAAAACACCGCCCTCGCCGTGACCGCCGCATGCGGGGTCTGGGCCCTCACGGCCGGCGCCGTACTCCTCGCCGCCGCACTCGCACACACCCTGTTCCACCGAAACCGGCTGCGGCGCTGGGCACAGGAGTGGAAACAGTTCCACGCGTCTTGTTCGGATCCAGTCAGCGCGAGTTATGGCGTGGGTATATCCTCGCGAATTGATTGGTGATTTGCAGGTCGCATCCCGCTTCTTCTGCGGCCTGCCAGAGCCTTTCGATGAAACGCCGCGTCGACATCCCGAACCTCTGGAGTGCCTCGTCGGCAGGTACTCCGCCGTATGGTGCCCAGATCAGGGCAAATCGGATAATTTCGGCGGCCTCTCCACTGAGATGGCGCTGACTCTGCTGCGCTATCCTCTCGCTCGTGCGTCGGCGCTGCGCCATCCTGTACCGGCGGACTTGCAGATCTATGACTGTCTCAACGTCCGTCTTGGCCTTAACGGGGTGGGAAGAATGCGGGTCGGCGTTCATAACTATTCCTGCGGTGTTGGTCTAATTCTCCAGGGCCTCGTCTGCGCGGTGCTTGAGCGTGCCGACGTGTGCCGGGCGGGACGATGTTGTCGATCCGGTCGAGGATGTCGTCGGTGCGACATCGATCGCGGCGAGAAGGTCATGCTCATCGTGCGCGGCTGAACCGTTCCAGGCCACTCCGCTCGGCGACCCACTGGGCCTAGAGCGCCTTGAGTTCCTCGGTGAC
>NZ_LTCZ01000264.1:2783-2928 GCF_001583455.1 Rhodococcus sp. LB1
GCGAACTCGTCGTTGATGTCGTCCATTTCCTTCATCGCGTCGTACTCGACATCCGCCTCCGCGAGGAGCACGTTCATGTGCCCGGGCATCCGGCCCGCGACCGGGTGGATGGCGTACTTGACCTCCACCCCCTTCGACTCGAGCA
>NZ_LTCZ01000265.1:0-1608 GCF_001583455.1 Rhodococcus sp. LB1
CGGCAGGTGAGGTGTCGGGGCTGATGTCGGTGGGTCGCTCGAGCAGCTTGCCCTTGTGGAACACCGCGCCGGCGCGCACGAGCGCGACCAGATGCGGTGCGTTGACCGCACGCCAACGTGCCTGGGCGGCGTCGATCAGCTTGTAGGCCATGGCAAGTCCCGCCGCACGGGATCCGGGCCCCTTGGTGACCTTCGTCCGGAGCCGCACCGTCGCGAAGGTAGATTCGATGGGATTTGTGGTGCGGAGATGCACCCAGTGCTCGGCCGGATACTTGTAGAACTCGAGCAACACATCCATGTCGTCGGTGATCTTCGCGACCGCCTTCGGATACTTCGCGCCGTAGTCGAGTTCGAAGGCCTTGATCGCCACTTGGGCCTTGTCGATGTCCTCGGCGTTGTAGATTTCCTTCATCGCCGCGAGCGCACCCGGATGCGCCGACTTCGGTAGCGCAGCAAGAACATTGGCCTGCTTGTGGAACCAGCACCGCTGCTCCCGGGTTTCCGGGAACACCTCCCGCAACGCCCTCCAGAACCCCAGAGCGCCGTCACCGACCGCGAGAACGGGAGCGGTCATACCACGGCGTCGGCAGCCGCGCAGCAGGTCCGCCCACGACTCGGTGGACTCGCGGTACCCGTCGGTGAGGGCGACGAGCTCCTTCCGGCCGTCCGCGCGGACCCCGATCATCACCAGCAGGCACAGTTTGTCCTGCTCGAGCCGCACTTTGAGGTGGATACCGTCGACCCACACATAGACGAAGTCGGTGCCCGAGAGGTCCCGATCCTGGAAGGCCTTGGCCTCGTCCTGCCACTGGGTCGTCAACCGGGTGATCGAGGCCGCCGACAACCCGGCACCCGATCCGAGGAACTGCTCGAGTGCCGGCCCGAAGTCGCTGGTGGAGAGCCCGTGCAGATACAACAGTGGCAGCACCTCGTTCATCTGCGGGGACTTGCGCACCCACGCCGGCAGGATCGCCGACGAAAACCGCTGCCGCTCCCCGGTGTCCGGATCGATCCGCTTGTCATTGACCCGGGGAGCCTTCACGCTGACCGCTCCCGCGGCGGTCAGCACACCGCGTTCGTGGTGGTAGCCGTTGCGCACCACCAGGCGGCGACCGTTCTCGTCGACCTGATCAGCGAACTGCTCGATATAGGCGGCCACCTCCGCCTGCAGCGCGGCCGCGAGCATCTGCCGGGCACCGTCACGGACGATCTCGTCGAGCAACGACCGCCCGTCGTCGTCGTTGGAGCGGTCGTTGTCGTGTACTACCGTAAGCACGGGCGTACCTTCCCAACCAGCGTTGCAGCGCTGGCCTTGATCGAATACCTGTTTTCTTGCAGATCATCATCCGGGAAGGTGCGCCCTCCCCGATCCACAGGTATTGATCATTTCTCCACTTCGTACAGGTACTCGCGCTGGTAAAGGTCCTGGCTGTCGTACCAACCGCGATTGTCACTTCGAGGCACTGGCTGGAGGATCGAATCTTCGAGTGCACGAAGTCGCATCGGGCGACCATGCACCTGGCCGGGGCGGCGCTTACCCGTCTCAGGATCGATGACAGCTGGCGCCGTGTATTGGCGTCTCATCGCCTCGGCGTGGATGCCGCTGCC
>NZ_LTCZ01000266.1:0-9418 GCF_001583455.1 Rhodococcus sp. LB1
CGGTTCGCGACGAGCACCTTCGTGATGTGCGCGCTGGCATGACTGGGCACTGAGCCTCCTGTGGTTCGCATGGTCTGTCTCCGCGGTGGCTCCCGTGGGTGTCACCAGCGGTCGTTTACGGCATCACTTCGGAGTCTAAGCACCGAACCGATCCGTGTTGTCACCGGACCGAAATTTCCCGTCAGGGCTGTCCGACGCTCCGCAACCCTACCGAGGGGTAGCTGGTTGAAACCTGTTCCAGTTGCCGGCGGAGGCTCCCGACCCACGTGTGGACGCTCGCGGCAGCGATGTCGTTGCCCGGATATCGGACCGCCAGATTGACACCTCGAGGGGTGCGATTGATCCACGCGTACACGTCGTGGGTGTACTGCCGGCTCCTCAGCGCCCGGGCGTTGCGCTCGTGCCAGCGGCCCGCTTCGGGCACGAACCGGACGTCCATGTAGGAGACGACGAAGCGCGGCCGGATGGGGATGTCGAGTTCCTTCTCGATGCGGTCGAACGGGACCACCGAGATCGGTTTCGTCCGGGCCACGCTCTCGGCGGCGTCGCGGGCGACGGCGGCGAAGTCGTCCGATGTCACCTCGAAGTCGATCGGGCTGAGTCCCACGAACCATCCGAGCGCGGACGCCCACTGCGGGGAGTGCCGGGTATGGACCGGAGTGACCGTCCGAAAGCGTTGATGCCCGGCCACTTCCGCCCCGGCCATGCCCAGGCACGCGAGCAGGCCGGGGAAGAACCCCACATCCGCCTCGCGGCACGCCGAATTGAACGCCGCAGCCTGGTCGGAATCGAGAATCCAGGCAGACAGGTTCTGCTGGGCGTACGACGTGCGCGGGCCGACCTCGAGCGGGAACTCGGGGAGTCCCGGTCCCTCGAGCGCCGAGCGCCACACGTCGAGCGCCTCACGTTTCACGTCGGCGTCGGTGGAGTTCTCACGCTCCTCACGGCCGAAGTCGATGTAGCTGCCGACGGGAAACAGGTTGGCCGTGCGTCCGGACAGTGCTTCCTCGTACAGGGCGGTCAACTCGTGGGCGACGAGCACGATGGAGAACCCGTCGATGATCGAGTGATCGGCCGCGAAGAACACCGTGAATCGGTCGCGTTGGACTGTTTCGAGCGTCGCGAAGACGTACGACGGCCAACTGTGCGGCGACGCGTACTCGTCGAACAGTTGCTGCAGGTGCGCGAAGTTGTCGCCGCCGGCGGCGTCGTACCCGTGGCTGACGACGCCCACGTGCAGCCCGCCCTGCGGCACGGTGCGCCGGTGCACGCGCTCGGTCTCCGTGTCGAACGTCGTGTGCGAGCGCAGCACCTCGTGACGATCGGTCCACTTCTCCAGTGCCGACCGGAAAGCGGTGACGTTCAGCGTGCCGTGGATCTCGAACGCGGTGCCCAGCCAGGATTCGCGACCACCGGAGTCGGAGCACCGGCGCAGGTGCGCCTCGTGGATGTACGAGGCCGGGCGGGGATCGTCCACCCATTCCGAGCGGGCGCACGGTAGCCATTCGGTGAGCGCGCCCACCGGAACGGGGTAGTCGGCAAGTTCGGTGAATTCCATCAGTGTGTGTTCAGACCCTGCCTAGCCGCGAAGATGCCGCTTGATTCGCGCGAGCATCGCGGACATGCCGCGCAGTCGCAGGGGACTGACGGCGTCGGCGAGCCCGAGCGCGGAATAGAAATCGTCCGGAATGCCGAGGATGGTGGCAGCACTGTGCCCGTCCAGGCCCTGGTGCAGTATCGACGCGAAACCCCGCGTCGTCGGCGCTTCCGCGGGCGCGCTGAAATGCAGCCGCACGTGGTCGGGATCGGAGTCGTCGACCGACAGGAACAACGGAGACTGGCACTCGGGCACCGGTTCCATGGCGTCCTGCTCGAGTTCGGCAGGCAGAGGCGCCAGTTCGCGGCTGAACTCCAGCAGCAACTGCAGCTTGTCCGAGCCGTCGACGGCAGCGAAGTCGTCGACGATCTCGGCAAGCGAATCGGGTAGTTCGGTCATGACGATGCGCCGGGAACGTCTCCCGGCTCTTCACCCCTGACGATCGGAACGCGAACCATGTTGCCCCACTCCGTCCACGAACCGTCATAGTTGCGGACGGTGGGGTAACCGAGCAGGTGGGTGAGGACGAACCAGGTGTGGCTGGAACGCTCACCGATGCGGCAGTACGCCACGATGACGTCGTCGGCGGACACACCGCCGTAGATCTCGTTCAGTTCACCGCGCGAGCGGAACCGGCTGTCGGGGGCGGCGGCCTTGGCCCACGGAATGCTCAGCGCGCTCGGGATGTGGCCGCCGCGCAGCGCCCCCTCTTCGGGGTAGTCGGGCATGTGGGTGCGTTCGCCGGTGTACTCCTGGGGCGAACGCACGTCGATCAGCGGCCCCTTGCCGAGGTGATCGAGCACGTCGTCCTTGAATGCGCGGATCGGGGCGTCGTTGCGCTCGACCACCGGGTAGTCGGTGGGGGAGGTCTCGGGGACGTCGAATGCGGTGTCCCGGTTCTCGGCGATCCACGCGTCGCGGCCGCCGTCGAGGAGACGGACGTCCTCGTGTCCGAACAGCGTGAACACCCAGAGGGCGTACGCCGCCCACCAGTTGCTCTTGTCGCCGTAGATCACGACGGTGTCGTCGCGGCTGATGCCCTTGCGGCTCATCAGGTCGGCGAACTGCTCGCCGTTGATGTAGTCACGGGTCACCGGATCGTTGAGATCGAGGTGCCAGTCGACCTTGACGGCGCCGGGGATGTGGCCGACGTCGTAGAGGAGCACGTCCTCGTCCGACTCCACCACCTTGAGGCCGGGAGTGCCCAGATTCGCGGACAGCCACTCCGTCGACACGAGCCGACCGGGGTTGGCGTACTCGGCGAAGGACTGGGTGGGATCTGGCGCTACGGGCACGGGTGGGCTCCTGGGGCAGATGCGACGGGGACGGCGTCAATTCTAGGCGGACGCCGGAAGTTCTTCCGACCGGCGTTCACACTTACCGGCCGTGGACGGTGAGGGAGCCCGCCCAGGCGCGTAGATTCGCACCCGAACGGAGGCCTCATGCCCGACATCTCGACGCGCGCCGACCTGGAACTGCTGCTCCGGCACTTCTACGGCCGGGCATTCGCCGATCCGGTCCTCGAACCGGTCTTCGAGACGCTCGCGGTGATCGGCCTGGACGACCACCTGCCCGTCATGTGCGACTTCTGGGAGACGATCCTGCTGCGCACGGGCGTCTACCGAGGCAGCGCGTTCGCCGTGCACCGGGCGCTGCACGGCCGGCACGGATTCACCGACCGGCACTTCGACCGCTGGGTCGAACTGTGGACGTCGAGCGTCGACGAGTTGTTCGCCGGCGACGTCGCTGGGCGGGCCAAGGTCGAGGCAGTCAAGATCGCCGACGCCATACGGCGACGACTGTTCGAGCCCTCCGGCGGTCAGACGACCGGCGTGCCTTCCATGTTCAGCTGACTGGTCAGCTCCGCGATGGGAGTGACGCCGTTCTCGCAGATGTCGTGCATGATCTCCCGCAGCCGCACCAGGAACTCGGTGACCGCGCGGCGTGCCGTCGGCGTCTCGGGGAACCGCGACCGCAGCGCGAGACCCCGCTGCGTGCGGGAGATCCAGAACTGCGCGTCGTCCGCGACCGTCACGTTGCTGATGTGGTGGGCGTTCAGCTCGTCGTGATCGTCGGTGCCGGGCAGTTTGCGGTAGTCGATGTACGAGACCATGAACACATCCGTGCGGGTGCGGCGGTATCCGTCACCGAGCGCCTCCCGCACCTGGGCCATCGTCACGCCCTTGAGCGTGAGGGCCGTGCGGAACGAGGCGTGGGTATGCGCCAGGGAGGATTGGAAGTCGCAGTCGGGTGTCAGTTCGACCGTCAGCGGCGCGCTCGTCGTGAGCCACCCGATCGCATTGGCCCACTGCGGGTCCTGGCGAATGTGCAGCGGAAACTGCAACGGCATCCGGGAGATGCCGTTGATCGAGTGCACTGCCATTCCCATCGCGGTGAGCGTCCCGGTGAACAGGCTTCCCCCCGAGTCCAGGCAGATTTCCTCGAACCGCTCGGTGTCGGTGGCGTCGAGGAGGGGCCGGACGTCGGCTCCCTGCGGAGCGGGCCTGCCCGCCTCGACACCCAGATCGAGCGGGAAACTGGGCGCGGTGCCGCCGCAGCGCTCGTAGAAACGTGCCCATTCGCGAACCCGGGGGTCGCCGATCTCGGTGACGGGCGCCTCGGCCTCGAGTTCGCAGTACCGCAGGAAGCTCCCGGGGTCGCCGAGATCCTTTGTCAGGTCCGCTTCCGTGAGCACGCCCGAGCCGCCGAGTCCGATGAGTCGCTGATAGATCTGCCGGAGTTCACCCAGTGCGATGACGAGCGAGTATCCGTCGACGAGAGTGTGATCGAACGCACTGACCACGGTGTAGTGCGAGTCGCGTTCGATGGTCGCGAACAGGTACGCGGGGAACGTCAGAGGGTCGCACGCCTCGGTGAACCGGTACCGCAGATGGTCGCGGAGCTCGTGCGGTGACGTCGTCACCGAGGACTCGGACGCGACCACGGTGATGTCCTCGGGGTCGAGATCCACGCGCGCCATCGCGTCCGGGCTCACGTCGAAGCCGGTCTGCAGCGTGTCGTGACGCCGGATGAAGTGCACCAGCGCCTGCGCGAGAGCAGCCCGGTCGAGTCGCCCGGGAAGGTCGAAAGCTGCTGCCATCCAGACGCTCCGGCCGACGCCGTGGGTGCGTGCGGTGTCGAGATGGAATTGCTGGTTGTACGACGGCGGCACCGCGGACGGGGAGACCGTGCCCGGCGCGACGGACCATTCCGTCACCAGACCGGGTTCGAGCATGTACCGGTCGATCGACGTGACGTGCACTACTCCACCCCTGCGGCAGGCGCGGAGTCCGCTGTCGGCGCGAACGAGGTCACCGTGTAATCTCCTTCGCGGGCAACGGTTTTCATGATGGTCGACAACCGTTCCGCATATGCGGTCACAGACCGGTGCGCCTCGTCGGTGTCGGGGTGCGAGACGGCCATCCACGTGCCCTCGAGCATGCGGTTGACCCAAATGGACGCGATCTGAGTGGCCTTGCCACCCACGATGCCGGTCGCCCGGGTCGACACGAAGCTCTCGGTCTGCGGCAACCGCCGGCCGTCGATGTACGACACGATCGGGGGCGGTGCGAGCGTGGTGGCGTGTTGCGACATCGCCTCGGGGCCGGCCTGAGCGAGCACGGTGTCGATCACCTGCTGCACGGACACCTCGCCGAGCGCCTTGCCGGACCGGTAGGCGTCCTGCGCGCGCTGGGCGAGTCCCGTGAACGTCGTGGCGTCCTCGAGGGCGAACCCGACCGGAATGAGATTGATGAACCACCCCTGGGACCAGTAGAACTGCGGGTCGTTGCGGGTGGTGAGGGGGGACAGCGCCATGTAGCGGTCGCGCCCGACCAGTTCGTGTTCGGTGATCGCGAGAGCCGCGAACACGCCGCCGATGAAGTTGGAACCGTGGGCCTTGCACACGGCGCCGAACTGCTCGCACTCGTCGGCGTCGGCGAGGTCGAATCGGCTGCCGATGGCCGGCTTCGGTTCGTCGGACGCCCCGAGGTCGAGGGGGAAGCTCGGGAAGGTACCGCCGTTGCGGGTGAGGTGACCGATCCAGCCGTGCACCTCGGGGGAGGCGAGGGTCAGTGTCGCCGCTTTCTCCCGCTCCCGGCGGCTGTACTCCACGTAGCTTCCCGGATCGGGTAGTTCGGGCTCTACGCCGTCGAGTTCGGCCTGATAGATGATCCGCGTCTCGGCGAACGTGAGAATCATCGACTGCATGTCGGTGTGCGCGTGATCGACGGCGTGGAACAGGGTGAAGCTGTCCTCGGACCCTGGGGCGCCGGCGTCGTGATGTTCCACCACGCCGAACACGAAAGCAGGCCAGGCCAGCGCGCTCGTGTCGTTCGCGAAGCGCGTGGCGACGTGGTCGCGGACCTGTTCAGGGGTGGTGAGGGTCTCGCCCTCGTGTGCGGTGAGGGCGATGGAGTCGGCGGGCACGACGTGCCGCTGTACCGCGTTCGCGGTGTCCGTGGGGTCGGCATCCGCGTTCTCGAACGAAAACCAGCTGTGTAGGGTGTCGTGCCGCAGGATGTAGCGCTCGAGAGTGCGGGTCATCGCGGCGCGGTCGAGCCTGCCCGGGAAGTCGAATGCGATGCCGATCCAGGGGGACTGCGTCTCGCCGTTGTTCGCCGCCAGCCGGGCCCGCCGCAGGTGCCGCTCCTGCATGGTGGTCGGCAGTGCCGGATCCACCGGCGCTTCGACAGCCGCACGTGCACTCACGTCCGTGACTTTCCACTCGACGACCCGCCCAGGCTCTGGCTTCCAATGGGTGATCAAGTTCAAGTCCATCGAGCGGCTCCTGGTGTGTCGAATCGGTTGCGAGTTCGGTCGGGTGTGGCACGGACTTCTCGCAACAGGATGCGGCACCGAGTGCCTTACCGCGAGAGGTAAAGAAGTATGAGACTGATTACAGGTCGGTCCCGGTCTAGTCAAGTGTCGGGCAAAAGGGTTCTACGCTGCAAGTTCCTCGCGTAGCATGCAGCAACCTCTGAACCACCTCACAGCGTTCTGTGAGCTTCGAGCCCCTAGCCTGTCCGGATGCCTGTGACGCAGCGTGACGCACTCTATCGAGGCGAACTCGGTCGGTGGGTCCCGTGGCTGGGACTGGCCACCAGCCTCGCCGCCGTGTTCATGCAACTCCTGGACGCGACCATCGTCAACGTCGCGCTTCCCAGCATCGCGGTCGATCTGGGTGCTTCGGTGTCGGCGCAGCTGCTGATGGTGAGCGTCTACACGCTGTCCTTCGCATGTTCGCTGATCACAGCGGCACGACTGGGGGATCTACTCGGCCGACGACGGGTCTTCCTCACCGCGTTGGCCGTCTTCATCGTTGCCTCACTGCTCTGCGGACTGGCCCAGTCGCCGACCGCTCTCGTGGTGTCGCGGGCGTTGCAGGGTCTCGCGGCGGGGTCGATGTCGGCTCAGACGTTCGCCATCATCTCGGGACTCTTTCCGAAACGCTCGCACCCGCGGGTGTTCGGCATCTACGGCGCGACCATCGGGCTCGCCACGATCTGCGGCCCACTCGTCGGCGGACTTCTCATCCAGTGGGACCTCTTCGGCTGGGGCTGGCGGCTGATCTTCTTCGTCAACCTCCCGATCGGTCTCGCGGCCCTGGTTCTGGGCTACTTCTATCTCGTCGACGCGAAGCCCGACGGCATCCGCCGACTCGACGTGGGCGGCGCCGTGCTGTCGGCGGCCGGGCTGTTCCTCCTGATCTTTCCGCTCGCGGAGGGACGGGAACGTGGCTGGCCGACCTCGATCGTGGTGATGCTGCTGTGTTCGGTGCCGGTCCTGATCGCGTTCGTCGTCTACGAGTGGCGGCTCGGGCGCCGCGGCGGCGACCCGGTGCTGCGCCTCGAGTTGTTCACCGACCGCGCGTTCTCGCTCGGCGCGGCCATCGCGTTCGTGTTCTTCGGGACGCTCACGTCGCTGATCTTCACCATCTCCCTCACCCTGCAGTTCGGGTTCGGGTTCTCCCCGCTCAGGGCCGGGGTGATGACGCTGCCGTGGGCGCTGGGGACTGGTCTCGCCGCGCTGGCCTCCGCAGCCGTCTACCGGCGCATCGGCAACCTCGTCCTGTCTCTCGGGATGGTGCTCTTCGCCGGCTCTCTCGTCGTGCTGGCGGCGCAACTGCAGCACGAGGGCACCGATCCGCGGTGGTCGGCGCTGGCCGGGCCGCTGTTCATCGGGGGAGCCGGACTCGGACTGTTCGTGGCGCCGCTCCAGACGGCGATCCTCGCGACCGTGCAACCGCAGAACGCGGGGTCGGTGTCGGGGCTGCTCCCGACCGTGCAGCAGGTGGGTAGTTCGATCGGGCTCGCGGTGATCGGTGTCGTGTTCTTCAACCTCGTCGCGACGCAATCGGCGGACGCGGTTCAGGCCGAGCGGCCTGCGCTGACCGCGCAGCTCGCCGAGGCCGGGGTGCCGTCGGCGCTGATCCCGCGTGCCGAGGAGACGTTCGTACGGTGCGCGACGGAGCAACTCGGGTCCACGTCCCCGATGACGGTGCCCGACGAATGCCGTTCACCGGCATCCGGCGGTGCGGCGCTCGGCGCCGCTCAGCAGCAGATCGCCGACTCGGCGGTGGTGGCCGCACGGGAATCGACCCGTAATGCAGCGGGTGAGGCGTTTCTCCAGGCAGAACGCCGCATCCTCTGGATCATTGCGGCGGTGGCGGCGGCGATCGGTGTGGCCTCGCTGACGCTCCCGCGCCGGAACCAGCAGGTCGACGAACGGTCAGCCGACGCGGCCTGACGACGCCCACAACTCGGCGACGCCGACTCCGACCTCCGCGAGCAACCTCCGGACGAGCGGCAGACCGATCCCGATCACGCTGGACGGATCACCCTCGATGCGGTCCACGAACCAACCCCCGAGGCTGTCCAGGGTGAACGCGCCCGCGACCTGCAGTGGTTCCCCGGTCGCGAGGTAAGCCTCCAGATCGGCGTCCGGCGGGCTCGCGAAATGGACGACGGTGGCGCTGTGATCGTGTGCGTCACCCACCACCGCACCCTCCGCGATCCGCAGGACGCTGTGCCCGGTGAGCAGGGTCGCGCTACGGCCGGCCATCGACGACCACCGCGCGCGGGCGATGTCGACGGTTCCGGGTTTGCCCTGCAGGGAGCCGTCGATCAGCAGCATGGAGTCGCATCCGATCACCACGGCGTCCGAGATCCCGTCCCGTGCGAGAACGGGGAGGACGTCGCTGGCCTTGGCGCGGGCCAGTTCGGTCACCACGTGCTCGGGGGCCGCGCCGGCACCGAGTGCCGCGATGACGGCGTCCTCGTCGACTCCGGAAACTCGCACGACCGGCTCCACCCCGGCGCTGCGCAGAACAGCCAGCCGCGCCGGGGAAGCCGAGGCGAGAACGAAGGACGTCACCGGATCCGGATCAACGCCGGTACGCCGACACGTTCGGAAACGCGTACGGGGAGAACGGGGCGACGCTCCGGTGCATCCGCGTGGGAGCACCCCAGGACTCGGGCGGGACGTGCGCATCCGGATCACCGCTGCCTGCGGCGGCGACCGCGGACAGCACCGCGACGAGCGCCGCGATCTCCTCGTCGGACGGTGAGCCCTTGACCACCTTCAGGAAAGGCTCACGGGCCGCATCGGCGGCTGCGCCGTCCGTGTCACCCGGCAGGTCGGTGGCCGCACCCTCGGCGAGCGTGGTGTCCGCTGCGGAACCGTTGACTGACGACGTCGCGTCGGAACCGGTCTCGGTGCGCACGTCGTCCTCGGTGATAGCGGTCATAGCGGAATGTTCCCATGCTTCTTGGGCGGGAGGGTGACCATTTTGCGTTCGAGTAGGCGCAGGGCGGCCACGAT
>NZ_LTCZ01000267.1:0-1645 GCF_001583455.1 Rhodococcus sp. LB1
CGGGTTCCGACAGATCGAATCGGGGCTTCGGGATCATGACCGCCCACCCACTCGAACTGCCCGCTTCGCGACCTGTCGCAGGTCGTAGTCGCCGTCCGCGAGTGTGTGCTCGTCGAGCACCTCGCCGCGTTCGAGTATCCGACGGCCGACCATGTGCGTGCCGGGATCGTTGACCGACTCGATGGCGACCAGGCGGCCATGGCGCAGGCAGAAGACGGACAGCCGGTTCCCCTCCCGACGCACGACCGTGCGATCACCGGGGTTCCCGACGCCCACGATCTGCACCTTCAGTGCACCCTGATTGCTCCAGAACCACGGTGTGGCCGAGTAGGGGTCGGTATTGCCGAGGATCGTGGTAGCAACGTGCCGGGCCTGGTCGGTGGCGCTCTGGATCGATTCGAGCCGGTGAACACGGCCGGACTCGTCCTCGACGGCGGCGCAATCACCGATCGCGAAGATCGCCCGATCCCGGGTCCGCATTTGCTGATCGACCAGGATTCCGTGGTCGGTGGGGAGTCCGGCCGCGGCGGCAAGTTCGTCGTTGGCCACCATGCCTACCCCGAGCACCACCAGGTCTGCCGCCAACTCCTCCCCCTCGGCGGTCAGCACCGCCCCGACGACACCACCCCGGCCACGGATTTCGGTGACACGATCGTCGAAATGCAGCTCGACGCCGCAGGACCGGTGATAGTCCGCAACGATCTCGGAGACGTGGGGGGTGACGACCCGCTTCATCAAGCGGTCGGAACCTTCGATGACGGTCACGTGTCGTTGACGCGCAGCTGCTGCTGCCGCGACCTCCAACCCGATGAATCCGCCACCGATGATGACGATGTTCGTCGCAGCCTCGAGTGCAACCCTCAGCGCCCGGGCATCGTCGAGTGAACGTAATTCTGCGACGCCGGCCAACTCGGCACCCGGTACCGGCAGTCGACGCGGGCGGCCACCCGTCGCCAGCACCAGGTGTTCGTAACGCCACTCCCGTCCGTCCTGTGCCACAACACTTTTGCTATCCCGGTCGAGACGTGCGACCCGCGCCTGCACCATGTCGATACCGCGGGATGCGAAGAAGTCCTCGCCGCGCAGGGAGAAGTCCTGGGCAGCGGAAGCGTCGTCGAGCGCTTCCTTCGACAGGGAAGGCCGGTCGTATGGGCGATGGGGTTCACCGTTGACCAGCGTGATTCGATCGGCGTAGCCAGCCTCACGCAACGATGCCGCGATCTGCACACCGGCGTGTCCGCCACCGACGATGAGGACCCCTGACTGCCCGGCCGCGCCCATCATGCTTGCTCTTCCGGGATTCGGACGGTGATCTCAGCATCATCGGTGGTCGGGACGAGTTGACAGCTGAGTCGACTCCCGTCCTGCCGTGGTGCGGCGGTCCAGTCGAGCATCTCGTCTTCGTCGGGCGAGGGGCCTGCCAGCGGCTGATTGCACCCCTCGACGTAGACGTGGCACGTGGCGCAGACGGCAGATCCGCCGCATTCGCCGACGATGCCCGGGACGTCGTTGCTCACGGCCGCCTTCATCAGGCTGATGCCGACTGGTACCGAGACCTGTTGCGTGGCCCCGTCGGCGTGGATGTACGTCACGAGTGGCATGGGAATCCTTTCGGAGGTCAGTAGCTGTGGGGTGCAGTGCCTGC
>NZ_LTCZ01000268.1:0-11204 GCF_001583455.1 Rhodococcus sp. LB1
CGCCGACCTCGGAGGTCGGCAAGGTCACCAAGTCGACGCCGCTGGGTTCGGTGGACCACCCGTTCAACACGCTCTCCCTCGCGCTGGGAGCCGAGGCGACCTTCGCGGCCCGAGCCATGGACTCGGACCGCAAGGGGCTGACGGAGGTGCTGCGGCAGGCGGCGGCGCACCGCGGCACGTCGTTCGTGGAGATCTACCAGGACTGCCCGATCTTCAACGACGGCTCGTTCGACGTCCTACGCAAGGAGGGTTCGGAGCAGCGCCTCATCCCGCTGACCCACGGCGAGCCGATCGTCTTCGGCGGAGCGGGCGAATTCTGCGTCGTCCGATCGGGTTTCGGTCTGAAGGTGGTCGCGACCGCAGACGTCGACCGGGACGACATCGTCGTGCACGACGCCCACACCGACGACCCCGACTACGCGTACGCACTGTCGAGGCTCTCGGACCAGGACCTCACCCACACCGTGACCGGTGTGTTCCGCAGCGTCACGCGGGACACGTACGACGACATGGTGCGCCTGCAGAACGAGATCGCGCGGGAGAAGGACCCGGTCGACGACGGCTCGCTGCAGCGCCTGCTGACCGGTCACGACACCTGGACGGTGGAGTAGGCGGCTTCGCCGGTGCCCGCCACCTCGGCGCGGGTGACCCGTGCGCGCGGAACGAAGAACGTCACGATCCCGCCCAGGACGGCGATGCCCGCGAAGACGTAGAACGCCACCTGGCTGCTGATGCCGGCGCTGATCAGTGCTCCACCGATCAGTGGGCCGAAGATCCCGCCCAGCCGGCCGAATCCGGCGCACCACGCCACTCCGGCGCCGCGTGCGGACGTCGAGTAGTAGTTGGAGACGAAGCCGTAGATCAGGACCTGGGTGCCGATGGTGCCGACTCCGGCGACCGCGACGGACGCGAGGAGCACCGGCAGCGGGAAGCCGAGCGTCAGGAGGATCAGGGCGAGTGCGGCGAGACCGAATGTCGTGGCGACGACGCGTTGCGGTCCGATGCCGTCGGCGACCTTGGAGGCGATCAGGCCGCCGAGGATCGCGCCGCCGTTGAGGACGAGCAGGAACGACAGCGAACCCTTCGCGTTGAAACCGGCGTCCTCCATGATCTTCGGAAGCCACGTGTTGAGTCCGTACGTGAGCAGGAGCCCGGAGAAGCTCATCATTCCGAGAAGCGCAGTGCCCCAGGCATAACGGCGTGTCGCGAGTGCGGCGAAGCCGACCTTCTCGACCGAGGCCCGTTCCGCGGCGATCTCGTCGGCGCCGGGCATCGGGATGCCCGTGCGTTCGGAGATGCGGCGGGCCTTGTCCTCGTGGCCGCGGGCGACGAGCCACTTCGGTGACTCGGGCAGTTTCACGAGCGCCAGCGGCAGCAGGATCACGATGGGCAGTGCGCCGATCCAGAAGAGGCCGCGCCAGCCGATCGTGTCGCGCAGGACGATGGCGAGGAGGGACGCGAGCACCCCGCCGGCGGGGACGCCGCTGTAGACGATCGCGTTGTACAGGTTCCGCTTTCCGGGAGGTGCGAACTCCGCCACCATCGCACCGGCGGTGGCGACGAGGCCACCGACCCCGATACCGGTGAAGAATCGCAGCAGGCCGAACATGGTGACGTTGGTGGCCAACGCGGCGAGTCCCATTCCGATGGAGAACCACGCGATGTTGACGAGCATCATCCGCCGCCGGCCCAGGTAGTCGCCCACGGCGCCGGCGGTGAGTGCGCCCACCATGACACCGACGAGCGCGTACGAGCCCAGTGCACCGGCCTGCTGCGCGGAGATCTCGCCGAGTTGACCGGGATCGTTCATCAACGTCGGGAGGATGGTGCCGTACACGACGAGGTCGTAGCCGTCGAAGATGATCGCGATCGTGGCGATCGCGACGACCCACGTGACGGCACTGCGGTGTCTCGGACTCGCCCAGGTGTCGGGGGTGGTGGATGGGTTCATGGTGATCTCCGCTCGGTGGGTGTGACGGGGAACCGGGACGAACTCGTAAGTGTGCTGTGTCACAATCGAATTCGACCAAAGAAATGCCCCATCGGCGAGACGATGCAATGCGCCCCGCCGATGAGGCGGTCGAGATCTGTGGGCAGCTAGCCGAGGTCGCCACCGGCGACGGGCAGTACCGTCCCGGTGATGTAGGTGGCCTCGTCGGAGGCCAGGAAGACGATGGCCGCGGCCTGCTCGTCCAGCGTTCCGTACCGCTTCAGCAGGGACGAGTCGACGGTCTGGTCGACGATCTGCTGGTACCAGGCCTTCTCCTGATCGGTCTCCGCGCCGGGGCCGCGGGGAACGCGGCGAGCGGGCGCCTCGGTGCCGCCGGGTGCGGTGGCCACCACGCGGATTCCGTACTGTGCGGCTTCGAGAGCGAGGGACGCGGTCAGGGCGTTGACCCCGCCCTTCGACGCCGCGTAGGGCACGCGGTTGACACCCCGCGTGGCCACCGAGGACACGTTGACGATGGTGCCCGACTCCTGCGCGATGAGGTGAGGGAGGACGGCGCGGCACGTCCACAGGGTCGGGAACAACGACCGCTGCACCTCCGCCTGGATCTGCTCGGCGGTGTAGTGCTCGTACGGCTTGGCCCAGATGGTGCCGCCGACGTTGTTGATCAGCACGTCGAGCCGGCCGTGCTGCTGCCGCGCCTCGTCGATCGCCGTCTCTGCGTCGGTGAACTGTTCCAGATCGGCGGTGATGCTGTGCGCGTCGGTGCCGTTCTCGCGCAACCCCTTCGCGACGTCGTGGACGAGTTCGGCGCGGTCGATCAGGATCAGCGACGCACCCTCGGCCGCGAGTCGGGTCGCGACCGTCAGGCCGATGCCCTGCGCTGCGCCGGTGACCGCGACGACCTTGCCGTCGAAGCGGTGCGGAGTGACGAGTCCACTCATGCGACGGCACTCCTCTCGATGGCGCGGCACATGGTGGCCTTGGCGTGCGCGCTGTGGCTGACGATCAGGTCGTGGGCGGCGGCCCGGTCACCCTTCTCGAAGGCGGAGACGATGTCGAGGTGGTCGTGCTGGATGTGCTCGTCCACCCAGTCCGCGGTGCGGAGCACCTTCGTCATGAGCTGCGTGACCTCCAGGCGGTTGTACGCCTCGAGGAGCACGTCGTTGGCGGTGCACCGGAACAGGAATTCGTGGAATGCGGCGTTGGTGTCGGTAAAGGCGCCGGCATCCGTGAAGTGGTCGTTCTCGATCGATTCGCACGAGGTCTCGGCGAGGATCCGGTACTCGGACAGCTGTTCCTTCGTCATCCGGCCGATGGTCAGTTCCATTGCACCGAGTTCGAGCGCCATGCGGGCGTCGAACTGCGCGTCCGACTCGGACAGCGGCTGGTGTTCCTCGCCGATCTCGTACTCGGGGGCCGCCTCGACTGCGTCGGCCGCCGGCGGTGCGGACGCCTCGGACCCACTCGGTGTCGCCGCGTTGTTGAACTTCTCGAAGTAGAAGTTCGCCGGCGTGACGCCCTCCGACTTCAGGTGGTCGCGCACCGCCTCGACCATGGGAGGCGGACCGCACAGGTACACGTCCACGTCGCCGTCGTTCAGGTGTGCGGGCTCGAACAGGCCGGTCACGTATCCCTTGTTCGGTGCACTGCTCGCCGGGTCGGACACGCAGTAGTCGAACGTGAACTGGGGCAGGAACTTCGTGTACGCCTCGAGCTTGTCCAGTTCCACCAGGTCCGCGTCGGACGAGACACCGTAGACCAGGTGCACGGGGTGGTCGGCGGCGTCGGTGCGCATCTTGTCGAGGATCGACAGCAGCGGGGCCAGCCCGGTGCCACCGGCCAGCAGCAGGGCGCGACGCTTCTGCTCGCGGAGGAAGAAGCTTCCCATCGGGCCGGTGAACTCGAGCGTGTCGCCGACCTGTGCGCGGCTACGCAGGTACTCCGACATCAGGCCACCGTCGGTGATCTTGACCAGGAACGACAGTTCCTTCGACGTGGGTCCGGTGCTGAACGAGTACGAGCGCGTCGCTTCGGTCCCGGGAACGGTGATGTTCACGTACTGGCCGGGGAGGAAGACCAGGTCGTCCCGGTTCGCGATCTCGATCGTGAACCCGATGGTGGTGTCGGAGAACTTGCGGATCTCCGTGACCGTCGAGGTGAACGTGCCTGCGGCGGTCTTCGCGACGTCGGACGTCGTCGGGATCTGCAGCACCAGATCGCTTTCCGGCATCATCTGGCACGGAAGGCAGTAGCCCTGCCCCGCCTCTTCGTCGGTGAGCGCTTCCTCGATGTAGTCGCCGCCGTCGTACGTGCCGGATTCGCAGAGCGACTTGCAGGTGCCGCACGCCCCGTCTCGACAGTCGAGGGGAATGTTGATGCGCGCGCGGTAGGACGCGTCGGCGACCGTCTCGTCGCCGTCACACTTGATGAAGCGGGTGATCCCGTCCTCGAAACTCAGTGCAACTTGGAAAGTCATGGAAAACAGCTCGATTCGCGAAGAATGGGGAAGAAATCAGATGTGGTAGATGTCGACCACGTGGTGGATGTAGTCGTTCTTGAGCACGACCTTCTTCTTCAGGATCAGAGGCTGCTCACCGGAGAAGTCGATGGTGTAGAACGAATTCCCGAAGTACGTGTCGACCGTGTTGTACCGGAAGTAGAGCGTGAACCAGTTGAACCGGACATCTACGACTTCGCCGCGACGGTCGGTGATCTCGACGTTCGAGATGTTGTGACCGGTGCGGGGTTCCGGAAGGCTCGTCGCGCTCGACCGGTCGGTCTTGATGCGGAACACCCGGTCCTCGATGCCACCACGGTTGGCGTAGTAGATCAGGGAGATCTCGGTCATCGGGTCGGTGGTCAGTTCACCGTCGTCGGCCCACGCCGGCATCCAGAACTCGGAGTCGGGGTGATAGCACTCGATCCACTTCTCGAACTCGCGGTCGTCGAGGTAGCGGGCCTCACGGTAGAGGAACTGCTCGATGTCGTGCTGGGTGACAGTGCTTTCGGCTACTGCGGTCATGTTTCTCGTCTCCCTCAGCGGTTGTTCGCGGCAACGTCGGCGTCGAGCGCCTTGGTGAGCGCTTGCACCCAGTAGCCGTGCTGGATCGGGTAGAGGCCCTCGTCCTCGGTCTTCACACCACTGGAGATGGGGTTGATGCCGATCTTCTTCGCACCCTCGTCGGGGCCCTGGAGTTGGTGGGTGACACCGCGGCTGAGGTCGTTGAACGGTGCGGCGCCGGCCTGGTACGTCTTCTGGCAGGAGCGGAACTCCTCGAGATCGTCCGGCGTGGCCATGCCGGTGGCGTTGAAGAAGTCCTCGTACTGGCGGATGCGGGCGGCACGTGCCGTGCGGCTCTCACCCTTGGGGGCGATGCAGTAGATGGTGACCTCGGTCTTGTCGACGGAGATCGGACGGAAATGGCGGATCTGCGAACCGAACTGGTCCATCAGGTACACGTTCGGGTACAGGCACAGGTTGCGGGACACGCCGATCATCCAGTCGGCGCGATCCTCCCCGTACTCGGCGACGAGTTCGTCGCGACGCTCGTTGAGGGGACGGTTGGCGGGGTCCGCCCACTTGGTCCACAGCAGCAGGTGACCGTTGTCGAACGAGTAGTACCCGCCCTGCTGCTTCGACCACTTGCCGGCGTCCATCGCCTTCGTGGCGTTGGTGGACTCGCCGGACTCCCGACGCGACGTGGTCGCGGCGTAGTTCCAGTGGGTGGCGGACACGTGGTAGCCGTCGGCGCCGTTCTCGGTCTGCAGCTTCCAGTTGCCGTCATAGGTGTAGGTGGACGCGCCGCGCAGCACCTCGAGGCCGTCGGACGACTGGTCGACGATCATGTCGATGATCTTCGTGGTGTCACCGAGGTGTTCCTCGAGCGGCGGGACGTCGGCGTTGAGGCTGCCGAACAGGAATCCGCGGTAGTTCTCGAACCGCGCGACCTTGGTGAGGTCGTGGGAGCCGTCCTTGTTGAACTGTTCCGGGTAGCCGGCCTCACGCGGGTCCTTGACCTTGAGGAGCTTGCCCGAATTGTTGAACGTCCAGCCGTGGAACGGGCAGGTGAACGTGGTCCGGTTGTCCGTCTTGCGCCGGCAGAGCATGGCGCCGCGGTGGCTGCACGCGTTCACCAGGGCGTTGAGCTCACCCTCCTTGTTGCGGGAGATCACGATCGGCTGGCGGCCCATGTACGTGGTGAAGTAGTCGCCGACGTTCGGGATCTGGCTCTCGTGGGCCAGGTAGATCCAGTTGCCCTCGAAGATGTGCTTCATCTCGAGTTCGAACAGGTCCTCGTCCGTGAAGACGCTGCGTCGCACCTGGTAGCGGCCGGTTTCTGCGTCTTCGATCAGTGCGTCGGCCAGCTTGGCGCGCACGTCGTCGGACGGCGCTGTGTACAGGGTTTCAGTCATGGGATCCTCCAAGATCTCCGGGGGGCTTGCGCCCTGCGAGGGCGCCCGGGTCCGGCAATGGATTCCACTCTTGCAGCCTGTGCGCTGCATCACACTAGGCATTTACCGAGTACTGACTAGGACGTGTTCGGCATGCGTACGCCGAGGCTCGGAGGGCCTCGGCGTGCGCACGCGGGCCGACTTCACACGGCTGGCGTGAACTTCTCCCGGAAGATGCGTCGCGGAGCCATACGCCGGCGCTTGAATGCCTTGACGCCGGCGTCGACCATCGCGGGCGGCCCGCACAGGTACCCGGAGTATCCGCGACAGGTATCGAAGTCCTCCACGAACGCGTCCGTGACGTAACCGGACCGCCCGGACCACGACTGGTCGCTCAGACACGGCACGTACCGGAAGCCCGGGTACGCCCGCTCCCACTCCTGGAACAGGTCGACATCGTAGAGGTCGGACTCCTCGCGCACGCCGTGATACAGGTGGATAACGCGTTCCGGTGTGGCCGTGAGTGCCTGGTGGGCCATGGATTTCAGCGGGGCGAGCCCGGTTCCGCCGCCGAGCAGGACCATCGGCCCCTCGTCGTCCGGATCGAGACGGAAGTCGCCGAGCGGCCCCGCCATTTCGACGCGTTCGCCGACGGACAGCGAGCCGAAGACCCAACCGTCCGTCGCGACTCCGCCTGGCTGCCTGCGGATGTGGAACTCGAGTTGTTTCGACTCGCCCGGCGTGTTCGCCATCGAGTACTGGCGGCCGTGGTCGGTGCCGGGTACTCGCAGTTCGACGTACTGCCCCGCGGAGAATTCGAGCGGGCTGTCGAGCGTGACGAGAACCCGCCGCGTGTCGCGGGCGACGTCCTCGATCGCGCTCACGGTGCCGACGAGGTCCCGCAGGGCGTGGACGGTGCCCGCCGGCGCCGTGTCCAGGCGTTCCACCACGGTGTCACCGCACGGAGTGGCCTGGCAGGCCAGGGCGAATCCCTGCTCGCGCTCGGCCCGGGTCAGCGTGTTCTCGGGCGAGCGGCCGTGGTCGACCGACCCCGATACGACCCGCAGCTTGCACGTACCGCACGTGCCCTGGTTGCACGAGTTCGGCATCCACACGCTGCCCCGGAGGAAAGCGTCGAGTATCGGCTGGTCGGGGCGGCATTCCACCCTGTCGGCAGCGACCGAGACGGTGAAGGTCACGGCTATACCTCCCACGTGGTCCGGAGGGCGGTCGGGCCGCGGAAACCCCAGCCCCAGAACTCGACGTCCGCGCCGGAGTCACGTTCGAGGTTCGGGATCGCCTCGAACAACTCCTCCAAGCCGATGCGGCAGACGTGATTGGCGAAGTAGATGCCTGCGCACGCGTGGTTGCCGGAACCGAACGCCAGGTGGGGGAGCGGGGGACGCGTCATGTCGTAGTCGGTGGGCGCGTCGTAGACGGCGGTGTCGTGGTTGGCCGAACCGTAGGACAACAGGACCACGGATCCCTCGGGGAGGAACACGTCCCCGAGCGTGACGTCCTTGGTGCTGATGCGGGCGGTCGCCGACCAGATCGGGGAGGTCCAGCGCATTCCCTCGGATATCGCCCGCGGAATCAGGGCGGGCTCGTCGATGACGGCCTCGAGCTGCTCGGGGCGGGTGAACAGGCCCACGAGTGTCGATGCCATTCCGTGCCCGGGTTCCTGCATCGCGCCCAGCAGGTAGACGAAGAGCGTGGGGTAGATGTACTCGCGGTCGCGGACTTGTCCTTCGGGCATGCCGTCGTGCAGCCAGTGCGAGATGGCGCTGTCGTCGGGTTCGACGGTCCACTTGTCGATGAGCGGATCGACGACGGCCCGGATCTCTGCCTTGGCCTCGTCGCCTTGCACGAATCCCTCCGGGTTCGTGAAGTCGCCGTTCGCGTCCACTCCGGCATTGGTGAAGGAGTTCGACAGTCGGTGGAACCAGTCACGCAACGTGTCCGAGCTGACGTCGTTCAGCCCCAGTAGATCACCGAGTGCGCGCACGCTGACGGGTTCGCAGTACTGCGAGACCAGATCGGCCTTGCCGTCGTTCTCGAACTGCTCCACGTAGCGCCGCGCGATGGGGCGGACGAGTCCGTCGACCCAGCGGTCCACCTCCGACGGTTGCAGTGCGGGGTCGACCATCGAGCGGAGGTCGCGGTGGATCTCGCCGTTGACGCCGATCACCGCCGGGTGACCGAACGTGCGGCCGCCGGCCTTGGTGATGATCCCCTCGAAGTCGGGGCTGTTGGCGATGGTGCGGCACAGGTCGGCGGTGGTCGCGACGAACGAACCGAGGACCGGGACGTAGGCCAGCGGCGCCTCGGCGCGCAGCCGCTCGTAGACGGGGTACGGGTTGCGCTCGAGTTCCGTCATCGTGATCTCGTCGATCCAAGACAGGGTGGCGGTCATCTGAATCTCCTCATTCAAAGCAACTGCTCGGAAACAACTTTCGTTGTGTGAGCGGGGTGAGGAAGAAGGTAGGCCGTCGCAGGAGGGTGGTCTAGCCACTCTGCGCGGTCTCTGGACCATCTGCGCGACTACTTGTGATCGCGGTCTCAATTATCCTCGACTGGGCGTGACGACACGGTTTCAATGAGGTCGGAACGATTCTTCAGTGAGGCAGGTGCATGACGATGGCATCGACGATCACCGAAACCCAGGACTGGGATGCGGCGTCGAGGGCGGTGGCCGGTGCGTACTTTCCCCACACGTTGACCGACTTGTCGCCGAACGGAGCGATGAAGCTGTCGATGCGGACCGTTGACCTCGGCCCCGTCACTCTCGGGAGGCTGGGCTGGGGTGCCGACGTGTCGATCGAGTGCGACTATCCGGATGCGTACGAGATCAACATTCCGCTGTCCGGTTCGCTGGAGTCCTGTTCGCAGGGCGACACGGTGCTGTCGCGGCCCGGTCAGGCCACGGTCTTCCGGGCGGACGAGCCGACCCTGATCACCCGGTGGAGTGGCGACTGCTCGGTGCTCGGCGTCAAATTCGACAGCGCCTACCTCGAGCAGGAGGCTGACCGGATCCTCGGCTCCGACCTGCGGCCCGGGCTGCACCTACCGTCGCAGATCGATCTCACCGAGGCCCCGGGACACAGCTGGTTTCGTCTGGTGCGCTCATTGACCGCGCAACTGCGGGAGCCGGCCGACCTCCTCGCCAACCCGGTGGTCGGCCCGCAGCTCGCCGGCGCGATCACGTCGGCCTTCGTCCTCGCCGTCACGCCCGTCGAGGAGGTGCGCGGGGGCGCGCCCCGACCGCGAATCGTCAAGCGAGTGCTCGACGGACTCAACGACGACCCGGCCCGCGCCTGGACGGCAGCCGACATGGCCGAGTTGGCGGGCACCAGCGTCCGCCGGTTGCAGGAAGGGTTTCGCGAGTATGTCGGGCGCAGCCCGTCGGAATGCCTCCTCGACATCCGTCTGAGTCGCGCCGACGCCGACCTGAGGGCGCTGGAACCCGGTGTCACGGTCTCCGAAGTCGCTGCCCGGTGGGGGTTTACCCACGCGGGCCGGTTCTCCGCCGCGTACCGCCGCAGGTACGGCAAATCCCCGTCAGAGCTGATTCGCTTCTGACGGGGATTGCGCGGGTGTGCGGTTACTTGTTGCCGAAGTACGAGACGTCGTCGTTGCCGATGAGGTCGGGGACCGTCCAGCCGTCGAGGTCGTATTCGGACAGGCACTGCTCGGCGAAGCCCTTCATGGAGGCGACGTCGCCACGGTTCTCGGCGGCGAACAGCAGTTCCGCCTTGACGTTTTCGTGGTTGCCGGAGTAGTTGCGCTCGTAGAGTTCGTGGCGGCCACCGAACTCGCTGCCGATCGAATCCCACAGTGCCTTCATGATCTTGACGCGTTCGACGGCGGTCATGCCGTCGGAGCCGCGGACGTACTTGTCGAGGTACGGCCGGACGTCGGGGCTCTTGAAGTCGCGGGCGCTCGAGGGGAGGTAGATCAGGCCGGACGCGACGTCCTGTTCGATGATCTCCTTGATTCGCGGGTAGCCCTGGATCATGAACATGCGGTACGTCAGCCCGTATTCGAGCTTCGGGATGACGGTGTCGCCGATCCAGGGCTCGGGGTTGCGTGCCATCGATTCGGTGAGTGACCAGAACAGGTTTCGCCAGCCGATGACCTCACCGACGCGGGTCTGCACGCCGCGGAACCCGCCCGCGCCGGTGGCGTCGAGTGCCTTCATCAGCATGCCGGCGATGAAGTCGAGTTTCACGGCGAGACGGGTGCAGCCCTGGAACGTGAAGCGGGGGAGGAATCCGGACTGCGGGAAAAAGCCGTTGATCTTCTCGACGTCGCCGTACATGAAGACGTTCTCCCACGGCACCAGCACCTTGTCGAAGATGAAGATGGTGTCGTTCTCGTCCATGCGGCTCGACAGCGGGTAGTCGAACGGGGTGCCCATCACGGCCGCGTTCTGGGTGAACGAGGACCGGCAGATCAGCTTCACGCCCGGCGCGTCCATCGGGACGGTGCAGATCAGGGCGAATTCCTTCTTCTTGATCGGCAGGCCGTAGTGGGCGATGAAGTTGTAGTTGGTGATGGCCGAGCCGGTGGCCACGACCTTGGCGCCGGAGACGATGAGGCCGGCGTCGGTCTCCTTCTCCACCTTCATGAACACGTCGCCGACCTCGTCGGGCGGGAGCTGCCGGTCCACCGGCGGGTTGATGATCGCGTGGTTCCAGTACAGGACCTTCTCCTGCGATTCCTTGTACCAGCGTTCTGCGTTGTCCTGGAACGGGGAGTACAGCTCCTTGTTGGCATGCAGGGTGCCGAGGAAGGAGGCCTTGTAGTCGGGCGACCGGCCCATCCAGCCGTACGTCATGCGCGCCCAGGTGGCGATGGCGTC
>NZ_LTCZ01000269.1:0-3206 GCF_001583455.1 Rhodococcus sp. LB1
GACCGCAAGGCCCTCCCCGCACCGGAGTTCTCCTCGGCTGCGGGTGAATACATCGCACCGTCCACGAGCGTCGAGCACTCCGTCGCCGCGGTGTTCGGCACGGTGCTCGGACTCGACCGGGTGAGCGTCCACGACAGTTTCTTCGACCTCGGCGGCAATTCGCTGATCGCCACCCAGCTGGTGTCCCGGATCCGCAGCGAACTCGACGTGCCGCTCGCGGTGCGGGACCTGTTCGAGTCGCCGACTGTCGCGGAACTCGCGGACCGACTGTTGCAGTCGGACAGTGCGGACACTCGACCGGCACTGACCCGGCGGGAGCGGCCGGAACAGATTCCGTTGTCGCCGGCCCAGCAGCGCATGTGGTTCCTCAACCAGTTCGACCCGTCGTCTCCGGCCTACAACCTGCCGTTCGCGGTGCGGTTCACCGGGGCACTCGACCGGGCGGCACTCGAGGCGGCCATCGCAGACCTGATCGAACGCCACGAAACACTGCGCACGGTGTTCCCGGATTCGGCGACCGGTCCGCACCAGGTCGTGCGCGACACCGCCGACGCACCAGTGAATCTGTCGGTCGCCGCCGTCTGTGAGGACGAACTGGAGACCGTCCTCGGACGATTCTTCACCACCGGTTTCGACGTCACGACCGACCTGCCCGTCCGCGTCACGCTGATCCGGGTGGGCGCCGACGATCACGTGCTGGCACTTGTGGTGCACCACATTTCCGGCGATGGCTGGTCAATGGCACCGATGGTGCGCGACGTGATGATCGCGTACGCGGCCCGCACACGGGGAGAGCGCCCCACCTGGACGGCGCTTCCCGTGCAGTACGCCGATTACGCCCTCTGGCAACGTGACCTGCTCGGCGAGGAATCCGACCCGGATTCGCTCGCGGCCCGGCAACTCGACTTCTGGACGAACACCCTCGCCGGAGTTCCCGAGGAGCTGGGTCTCCCGACGGACCGGCCGCGACCCGCGGAGCAGTCGTACCGCGGTCGGCACGTCGACTTCGCCGTCGACGCGTCGACGCACCGCGCGTTGGCTGCGCTCGCACAGTCCCGGCGGGCCACGCTGTTCATCGCCGTGCACACGGCGCTCGCCGTCCTGCTCGGGCGTCTCAGCGCCTCCTCGGACGTCACCATCGGCACCCCCGTCGCGGGCCGCGGCGAACGCGAACTCGACGATCTGATCGGCATGTTCGTCAACACGGTGACCCTGCGGACCCCCGTCGATCCGGGTTCGGCGTTCACCGACCTGCTCGACCATGTCCGGGACGTGGATCTCGCGGCGTTCTCCCACGCCGACGTCCCGTTCGAACGGGTGGTGGAGGTCCTCAGCCCCACCCGGCACGTTGCCCGCCACCCGTTGTTCCAGGTGATGCTCACCTTCCAGAACCTCGAGCAGACCACACTCGAACTCGACGGACTCACACTGCGCGGACTCGACACCGACATCGACGTCGCGAAATTCGATCTGCACTTCACCCTCGTCGAGCGGTTCGATGCCGACGGCGATCCCGAGGGGATCACCGCGCAACTGACCTACGCCTCGGACCTGTTCGACGAGGCCACCGCTGCCGCCATCGCCGCCCGATTCACCGCGATCCTCGACGCCGTCACCACGGACTCGGGCACGCGTGTCGGCGACATCGAATTGCTCGACGCCGACGAGAGCGCCGCACTGACGCTCTGGAACTCGACCGACCACACCGTTCCTGTCGCCACCCTGCCGGACCTGTTCGATGCGCAGGTGGCGCGGACTCCGGGTGCGACGGCGGTGGTGTTCGAGGACGCTGCGCTCACGTATGCGGAGTTCGATGCTCGGGTGAACCGGTTGGCGCGGTATCTGGTCGCGTGCGGTGTGGGGCCGGAGTCGCGGGTGGTGCTGGCGATGCGGCGTTCGCTGGACCTGGTGGTGGGGATGTATGCGGTGGTGAAGGCCGGTGGTGCGTATGTGCCGGTGGATCCGGATCATCCGGTCGATCGCATCGGGTACGTGCTCGATTCGGCGCAGCCGGTGTGTGTTCTGAGCACGTCCGCCGATCGCGGTGATCTTCCCGTCATGTTCCCGGTGATCGAAGTCGACGCGCTGGACCTGTCGGAATTCGGGTCGCACCCGATCACCGACGCCGATCGGTTGCACCCCCTGCGCCCGTCCAATACCGCGTATGTGATGTACACGTCGGGGTCGACGGGTAAGCCGAAGGGTGTGGCGGTGCCGCATGCGGGCATCGTCAACCAGTTGCTGTGGATGCAGTCGGAGTACTCGCTCACCGGGCGGGATGTGTTGTTGCAGAAGACGGCGACGACGTTCGACGTGTCGGTGTGGGGGTTCTTCTGGCCGTTGCAGGTCGGCGCCACCATGGTGCTGGCCACTCCGGACGGCCATCGCGATCCGGCGTATCTTGCGCGCACGATCGACGGGCACGGGGTGACGGTGACCGATTTCGTGCCGTCGATGCTCGATGTCTTCATCGCCGCGGCCCCGGCAGCCTCCTGCGGCACCCTGCGGCACGTGTTCGTGATCGGTGAGGCGTTGCCGCCGGAGACGGTGGTGCGGTTCGGGGAAATGTCGACTGCCGGGTTGCACAATCTGTACGGGCCCACGGAGGCCGCGGTGTCGGTGACGTACTGGGAGACGTCCGACGCCGACGAGGCGACGGTGCCGATCGGTGTGCCGGAGTGGAACACCCAGGCGTACGTGCTGGATTCGCGGTTGCATCCGGTTCCGGTGGGGGTGCCGGGGGAGCTCTATCTGGGTGGTATCCAGTTGGCGCGGGGGTATCTGGGCCGGGTGGATTTGACGTCGGATCGGTTCGTGGCGAATCCGTTCGGTGGTGCCGGGTTGCGGATGTATCGGACGGGCGATCTGGTGCGGCGCCGGAGGGACGGGGTGCTCGAGTACATCGGGCGTACCGATTTCCAGGTGAAGTTCCGTGGTCAGCGGATCGAGTTGGGTGAGATCGAGGCGGTGTTGCGGTCGCATCCGGATGTGACCGGTGCTGCGGCCCTTGTCTACTCGGATGCCTCGACGGGTGATCATCTCGTGGCGTATGTGGTTCCCGCGTCCGGTCGCACTGTCGACGCCGCGGACCTGCGCCGGCACGCAGCGGGTGCGCTTCCGGCGTACATGCTGCCGTCGGCCGTGGTGCTGCTCGACGAGTTCCCGCTGAACACGAGCGGGAAACTGGACCGCAAGGCCCTCCCCGC
>NZ_LTCZ01000270.1:0-1198 GCF_001583455.1 Rhodococcus sp. LB1
CGGGCGCGGCGGCGGTGGCGTAGTTCGAGGTCGGGGAGCCCGCCGTGGCGGGTGTTGGTGACGAACGCGGTCAACCGCAGCCCGTCGTGGTCGGTGAACCGCAGCTGCGCGCCAGGGTGAGGGCGTTCCTTGCGCACGACAAGCCGCATCCCGGCCGGCCATGACGACAGGTCGACCAGATCGGTGAGTTCGGCAACCCAAGCGCCGTCGCGGACCTGCCCGTCGGCGTCGTAGGCGGGTGTCCATCCGTCCTGCGGGATCGAGGAGATCTCGGTGACCATGGCGTCGGTCAGCCCGAACCCGATCGAGTACGACAGCCGTCGCTTGGTCAGATACTCGAGGAACGCGTGGCTGCCGCCGGCACCATCGGTGCGGATCAGGATCGTGCGGCCGACCCGATATCCCGGATCGCACGGCAACTGCGCCAACGCCTTCTTGACGACGGTGATGTGGTCGGCGGCGGTGTTCGAGCCGGCGTTGCCGGCTCGCAGCAGCATCGCCACCGGTTCCCCGGTGCCCTCGCCACCGTGGTCGACGAACGCGCACAACGGGTGGAATCCGAAGCCGCGTTTGAAGGTCGGTGCCGCGTGTTCCTTCTCCGAATGCGCTGTGACGAGGGTGGCGTCCAGGTCGATGATCAGCGGGTGGTATTCGTCGATGTCGTCGTCGGGTGCCCGGTCCCCGGCCGCGGACCACGCGGCCGTGCGGACTGCGGCACGGGCCGTGTCGATCGCCGACAGGGCCATATCGGCGTCGGTGGCGAGGGTGGCGATCAAGCGGGACACCGTCGGATCGGAGGCGACCGGACCGAACACCTCCGGATGCGCCCGCAACTGGGCGATGTCGGCGAGGCAGTCACCGCCGAGCGCCAAGGCCACCGCCAGATCGAGCACGATCTTGCCGGGATCGTGGCGCGACAACGGCTTTCGCCAGGGAGACAGGGCCACCGACAGGGCATCGGTCAACCCCGTCTTCTCGGCAGTGCGCAACAACAGAACCGAGCCGGCATGCGACACGACCCCGGTTCCGGTGGCCGATGCGGACAGACGTGGGTACGGGGACGTAGACTTGCCCACCTGAATGGTGCTCCTCGAACTCGGATGACTCGGACCTTAGACAAGTCGAATCATCCCAGGTCAGGGCACCATTCTTCGTTAGCGACACCCGTCAGGTAACGAGTTCGCATGAAAGCGGCAGG
>NZ_LTCZ01000271.1:0-645 GCF_001583455.1 Rhodococcus sp. LB1
CGTGTCATCTGCCACAGTTCACTGATAGGAATGGCGCGGCACGTGTCATCGGTTACCACGCTGTCTGACAACTCCGAGAGGTTCGCTGAAATCAGGGCACATACAAGAGGTCCACGCGTCGGGATCAACCGTTGAGCAATGGATCCGGTTGCAGTGTGATTCCAGCGATTCCGCCGAAACGGCTGGAGAGAATTTGCAGTTCGGCGCGCAAACTCGGGTACAGGTCAGCCAGGGCGCCTTGGATAAACGTCAACTTCTCGTCGTCCGATGCGGCGTCGAGTGTGGACGAATCCGGTTCCCCTTGGCGTCCCATGCCCATCTGTTCGTCGTTCGCATACATACCTGTTACTGCAACTCCGACATACATGATGTTGGCGCGATGAAACCTCGTCTCCAATGTGACGAGAACTGCGCCGCCTTCACCCATCTCCTTGAACCACGCCGGCGGTGCGCCAGTCTGCTCGTCGCGTTCGAGCAGGAGCTTCGACGGGTCGATATGCCGAAGAGACAGTTCGGCCAACTTCGGGGTCATACCGGAACCGATGTGTCGGGGAAGTGTCGCGCGGAGAATGCCCGCTCGAGTACGGCTTTTGTCGCAGGTTTCGTCACCCGCGTTATCGGGTTGTCCGGCTCTTCACTCGGTTG
>NZ_LTCZ01000272.1:0-12555 GCF_001583455.1 Rhodococcus sp. LB1
TGTGTGGACATGACTTTCCTCTCCGCGCCGGTGGATCTCAGCGTTGTGCGGTGCCGGCCGGTCGTGCGGCCGGGTCGATGGTGACGGTGACGGTGTGTGCATGAGATGGACCCACCGGGGTCCGGATCGTGTGCCCTGACATGTGATCGACCGCCGATCAGCGGGTGCCGGCCTTGGCGTACTCGGCGACCTTCTCGATGTTGGACTTGTCGATGAACGACGGCCCGGTCAGCGTGGGCCCGCCGCCGCCGATGACGTTGCCGTTGTTCAGGTAGAGCCACAGCGAATCGATGGCCAGGTAGCCCTGCAGGTACGGCTGCTGGTCGATGGCCCATTGCACGCTGCCGTCGGTTATGGCGTCGACAAGTGCCGCGTTGGTGTCGAACGTGTAGACCTTGGCCGGGCTGCCCGCGTTACCGACCGATTGCACGGCAGTGAGGGCGATCGGTGCGCCGAGCGCGAGCACACCGTCGATGGACGGGTCCTGCTGGAGCTTGGCGGCGATCGTCGAGTTCACCGACGGCATGTCCTCACCGTTCACGTTGAGTGTCTCGAACGTGCCGCGGAAGGTCTGCTTGGCACCGGCGCAACGGGATTCGAGCTGGATCTGGCCCTGCTGCTGGATGACGCAGATGACGTGCTTGGCGCCGTCCTCGTTCAGCCGGTTCCCCGCGGCCTGGCCGGCGATGGTCTCGTCCTGCCCGAAGTACTGGGTGACCCCCATGTCCTTCCAGGCTCCGTATCCGGCGTTGAACGCGGAGATCGGGATGCCCGCGTCCTGCGCGCTCTTGACGGCGGGCGCCATCGCCTCGGGGGTGGCGAGGGTGAGCGCGAGCCCGTCGACCTTCGAGTCGATGGCCGTCTGCACGAGGTTGGCCTGATTGGGGGCCTGCGGATCGGACGAGTACTTCAGTTCGACGTTGTCCTTGTCTGCGGCGTCCTGCGCGCCCGTGCGGATCAGGTCCCAGAAGGTGTCGCCCGGTGCCGCGTGCGTGACCATTGCGATCGTGATGCGCGGGGTGTCGGCGGTGCCCGCGCCGATCCCGGACCCGCTGCTGTCCGGTTTGCCTCCGGTGCTCGAGCACGCCGCGAGGCTCATCACCAAGGCACTCGCGCAGGCCAGTACCGCCACGCGACGCCGGTTGGGGAAGTTCATCTGCTTTTCCTCTCGGGGGGACGAACGGCCCGGTGACGTCTTGGCCGTGTGCCTTAGATGTAATACGCGTCACACCCGAAAGTCAATAGTTTGTCTGGACATTAGGACCACATATCAAATGATCGGACATGAGTGTCCCGCAGACGGCCCGGAAATCGAGCAGATGCGTGGGCGGGTGCGGGCGCGCTCAGCGCGTGACCGCTGCCCCCGCGTCGCGCGGCAGACGCAGGGTGTCGACCACCGTGCACAGCATCAGCAGGCCCAAAAGGACGAAGGTCCAGGAATATTCGGACCCGAACCCGTGCTCGGACGACGTCGCCAACGGCGTGAACGCAGTGAGGGCGAGCGCTGCGACCGCGATCCCGAGACCGGCCGCCAGTTCCTGCACGGCGGCGTTGAGGGTGTTCGCGTGCGTGAGGTCGGCACGATCGACGTCGGAGAACGCGAGACTGTTGTACGCGGTGAATCCGACCGAGCGCAGGGCTCCGCTCACGAAGAGGACCCCCGCGATGACCGGCATCGGGGTCGACGAGCTCAGGGCGGCGAGCAGCCCGAAGCAGCCGACGGACAGCAGGGCGTTGACCAGCAGGATCGGCCTGATCCCGAAGCGCCGCATCAGCGGCGTCGTACAGGGCTTGATGGCAATGTTGCCGGCGAACAGCGCCGCGACGAGCAGACCCGCGAGGAACGGCGTCCAGCCGAAGCCGAGTTGGAACTGCAGTGGCAGCAGGAACGGCACTGCCGTGACGATGAGGCGGTAGAGCGACCCCCCGGTGACGGTGGTCCGCAGCGTCCGGACGCGCAGCACGCGGAAGTCGACGAGCGGATGGGGAGTGCGGGCGAGATGGCGCACCGAGGCCGCCAGCAGAACGACCGCGACCACTCCCCCGATCGCGACCCGCCGCCAGTCCGTGCCCGTCACGCGGATGCTCTCCAGCGCGATCAGGGCTGCCGCGATCCCCGTTCCGACCCCGAGGAGGCCCCGCCAGTCCAGCCTGCTCGTCGACCGCGAACCCGCCCCGTGAACCAGCTTCAGGGACAGCAGGATTCCGAGGACGCCGATGGGAATGTTGATGACGAAGATCCATCGCCACGAGCCGACGGTGGCGATCGCACCGCCGAGCAGGGGCGCGATGACGGGCGCTGCGAGCGCGGGCCACGTGAGCAGGGCTATCGCGCGGACGAGGTCACTCTTCGTGCTCGACCGCAGCACCGCGAGGCGCCCGACCGGCACCATCATGGCGCCGCCGACTCCCTGCAGCACCCGCATCGCGACGAGCATCGGCAACGACACGCTCGCCGCGCACCCGATGGACGCCAGCGTGAACACGGCGATGGCGGCCACGAACACGCGGCGGGTCCCGAACCGGTCGGCCACCCACCCGCTCGCGGGGATGAGAACGGCGACCGTCACCAGGTAGGCGGAGATCGCGATGTTGACGTCGACTGCGTCGACACCGAAGGACTCGGCGATCAGCGGGACGGCAGGCGCGATGATGGTGGCGTCGAGAATCTCCATGAAGAGGGCACCTGCCACCAGCAGGGCCATTCCGCGGGGGAACGACGTCGCGCGCGCGGTTCTAGCGATCGACAACGGTCGTGTCGAAGTAGTACCGCGACGCGCGGTAGCAGTGGCTGCCGAACTCGACGGCGCTTCCCGAGTCGTCGAACGCGGTCCGGCTCATCGTCAGCAGCGGTGCCCCGGTCTTCTCGTCGAGCAGCGACGCCTCCGCCTTGCTCGCCGCTTTCGCGCCGATGCGCTGCCGGGCGAGACGGATGTGCACGCCGCGAGCCCGGAGTGCGTGGTAGAGGCCGTGCGCCTCCAGCTCCTCAGGGTCCGGCGCGAGGTCCACCGGGATGTGGTTGGTCATCAGCGCCAGCGGTTCGCCGTTGGTGCTGCGGAGCCGCCGGATGGACGCGACCTCGGCGCCGGGCTGCAGGTTCAGTTCGGCGGCGACGTCTTCGGCCGGCACGGATACCTGGTAATCGAGGAGCTTGGTGGTCGGGCTCTGCCCCGCCCGCGCGAGGTCGTCGAAGAGGCTGGTGAGTTCGACCGGCCGGTGCACGGCGCTCTGCACCACCTGCGTTCCGACACCGCGTTTGCGGACGAGCAGCCCCTTGTCGACGAGCTCCTGGATGGCGCGGCGGGTGGTGGGACGGGACAGGTTGAGCCGCTTGGCGAGCGCCAGTTCGTTCTCGAAGCGGTCACCGGGAGCGAGTTCCCCGCCGATGATCGCGTTCTCGATCGTCTGCGCGAGCTGGAAATACAGCGGAACCGGGCTCGATCGGTCGAGCTCGACTGCGAGTGGTGCACCCACTGACAACTCCGATCCTCGTGCGCGGGGCGACGTCGCCGTCGCCGATCTTTCCGGCAGTGTATGCGAACACTAACACCAGATTGACTTCAAGTAATAATGTCAGGACAAAGTCTTGACAGGAGCCGGTGATGTGGAGCACAGTTTCCATCAGACCTCGGCGCCCTGCGCAGACCACCCACAACGACCTATTCGGGAGTCAGCCTTGACCACCATCCAGACGCACACCAACCGGAACGGATTGGACGTCCTCGCCATCGGGCGCTGCGGTGTGGACATCTACCCGTTGCAGACCGGAGTCGGCCTCGAACACGTCGAGACGTTCGGCAAGTTCCTCGGCGGAAGCGCGGCCAACGTCACCGTCGCCGCCGCCCGCCTCGGCTGCCGCAGCGCGCTCATCTCGGGCGTCGGCAACGACCCGTTCGGACGCTTCGTCCGCACGGCACTCACCGACCTCGGCGTCGACAACCGCTACGTCGGCATCGACACCGAGCACCCGACGCCCGTCACGTTCTGTGAGATCTTCCCGCCGGACGACTTTCCGCTGTACTTCTACCGCAAACCTGTCGCCCCGGACCTGCAGGTGACGCCGGCGGACATCGATCTCGACGCGGTCCGCGACGCGAAGCTGTACTGGTCGACCGTCACCGGGCTGTCCGAAGAGCCCAGCCGCAGCGCGCATTTCGCAGCCTGGGAGGCCCGCGGACGTCGCACCCACACCGTCCTCGATCTCGACTACCGCCCGATGTTCTGGTCCTCCCCCGCCGACGCCACCGCTCAGGTGCAGCGGGCCCTCCAGCACGTCACCGTCGCGGTCGGCAACCGTGAGGAATGCGAGATCGCGGTCGGCGAGTCCAACGCACACAAGGCCGCGGACGCCCTGCTCGATCTCGGCGTCGAACTGGCCATCGTCAAACAGGGCCCCAAAGGGGTCCTCGGGAAGACACGCACCCAGAGCATCACGGTGCCCCCGAACGACGTCCAGGTTGTCAACGGGCTCGGTGCCGGCGACAGCTTCGGCGGCACGCTGTGCCACGGCCTGCTCGCCGGGTGGCCGCTCGAGAAGATCCTGCGCTACGCCAACGCCGCGGGGGCGATCGTCGCCTCCCGGCTCGAATGCTCCACCGCGATGCCGACGGCCGACGAGGTCCGGGCGCTCGCCGATTCCACCACTTCGGAGGCTGTCAATGTCTGAAACTCTCGCTCACCGCGCAGTCTGCACGTCCTACGCCGACGTCACCGAGGTACGCGCGAACGACCCGGCCGCCATCGACCGCGCTTGGGCGACCCGGATCGCCCGGCCCACGGTCCGCGGTAACGGCCGGCTCATGATCGTCGCCGCCGACCACCCCGCCCGCGGTGCACTCTCGGTCGGCGACCGTCCGACCGCGATGAACAGTCGCACCGACCTCCTCGACCGCCTCCGCACCGCCCTGCGCAACCCCGGCGTGGACGGCGTGCTCGCCACCGCCGACATCCTCGACGATCTGGTGCTGCTCGGCGCGCTCGACGACAAGGTGGTCATCTCGTCGATGAACCGCGGCGGCCTGGCCGGCGCCAGTTTCGAACTCGACGACCGGATGACCGGCTACACCGCGGCCGGCACCGCGAAGGCCGGCATGAACGGCGGAAAGATGCTGTGCCGCATCGATCTCGACGATCCCGGCACGCTCTCCACCCTCACCGCGTGCGCCCAGGCGGTCGATGCGCTGGCCGAGGCCGGACTGATGGCCATGGTGGAACCGTTCCTGTCGCGACGGGTCGACGGCAAGGTCAAGAACGATCTCAGCGCCGACGCCGTGATCAAGTCGATCCACATCAGCCAGGGTCTGGGCTCCACGTCCGCCTACACCTGGATGAAGCTTCCGGTGGTCGACGAGATGGAACGCGTCATGGACGCGACGACGCTTCCGACGCTGCTGCTCGGCGGAGACCCGCAGACAGCCCCCGAGGAAACGTTCGCGAGCTGGGCCAAGGCCCTCGCGCTGCCGTCGGTCCGCGGCCTGATCGTCGGACGCACCCTGCTGTACCCGCGGGACGAGGACGTCGCCGCCGCGGTCGACACCGCCGTATCCCTCGTTCACTGACGCACGCCGGAGAGGCCCACGATGAACAGCAAGTACTACGTGCCGGTCGGTTCCGCGGCCACCGGACCGTTCGACCTCGAGGTCACCCCCGAATCGGCGGGCTGGACCGAATCGAGCCTTCGGGTGCTCACCCTGGCCCCCGGCGGCTCGGCCGAACTCGCGTCCGGTGACGACGAGATCATCGTCGTGCCACTGGCCGGGTCCGCGGCGGTGTCGAGCGAGGGCACCGAGTTCGCCCTCACCGGACGGCGCTCCGTGTTCGACGGACCGAGCGACTTCGCCTACGTGGGACGGGATTCGGCCTACACGGTGACGAGCGCGACCGGTGGACGATTCGCCCTGTGCGGGGCCCGCGCGCAGCAGAAGTTCCCGTTCCGGTACGTCCCGGCAGCCGACATCTCCGTCGAACTGCGCGGCGCGGGCAACTGCAGCCGCCAGGTGCACAACTTCGGCACCGCCGATCGCTTCGAGGCCGATTCGATCATCGCGTGCGAGGTCATCACTCCCGGTGGCAACTGGTCGTCGTACCCGAGCCACAAACACGACGAGAACAGCGACGTCGAGTCGCAGCTCGAGGAGATCTACTACTTCGAGATCGCCGAAGCCAATGCCACCACAGTGGATTTCGGCGGAACCGGATTCGGATACCATCGCGTGTACGGCACTCCCGAGCGGCCCATCGAGGTACTCGAGGAAGTGCGCTCCGGCGACGTGGTCCTCGTGCCGCACGGGTACCACGGACCGTCGATCGCCGCCCCCGGACATCACATGTACTACCTGAACGTCATGGCCGGGCCGGGCGAAGGCCGCGTCTGGAACATCTGCGACGACCCGGCCCACACCTGGCTGCGCGGCAGCTGGGAACACCAGACCGTCGATCCCCGCCTCCCCCTCCACGCACCGTCCGAAGGAGCATGACCGTGGTGTCCACCGCGCCGATGTCGGCGAGTAAGAACCCCAACGCCGAGGGCACCGTCCACCTCACGGTGGCTCAGGCGACCATCCGATTCCTCGCCAACCAGTACGTCGAGCGGGACGGCGAACGCACCAAGTTCTTCGCCGGCTGCTTCGGCATCTTCGGCCACGGCAACGTCGCCGGACTCGGCCAGGCACTGCTGCAGGCCGAGATCGACGCCGTCGAATCCGGTACCGAATCCGAACTGCCGTACGTCCTCGGGCGCAACGAGCAGGCGATGGTGCACAGCGCAGTCGCGTACGCACGCCAGAAGGATCGCCTGCAGACGTGGGTGGTGTCGGCCAGCGTCGGCCCCGGCTCGACCAACATGTTGACCGGCGCGGCGCTCGCGACCATCAACCGGCTGCCCGTCCTGCTCCTGCCTGCCGACACGTTCGCCACCCGCGCGAGCGCACCGGTGTTGCAGGAACTCGAACTGCCGTCGAGCGGTGACGTCACCGTCAACGACGCGTTCAAACCGCTGTCGCGCTACTTCGACCGCGTGTGGCGGCCGGAGCAGTTGCCTTCGGCACTGCTCGGCGCGATGCGCGTGCTGACCGACCCCGTCGAGACGGGTGCGGCCACCGTCGCCATCCCGCAGGACGTGCAGGCGGAAGCGTTCGACTGGCCGGAGTCACTGTTCGCCGAGCGCACGTGGCACCTGGCCCGGCCGCTCCCCGAGAAGTCGGTGATCGCGCGGGCCGCGGACGTGATCCGGTCGGCGAAGAAGCCGCTGATCGTCGCAGGCGGCGGCCTGATCTACTCCGGCGCCACCGAGGCACTGGCCTCGTTCGCCGAGACGACCGGCATTCCGGTCGGCCAGAGTCAGGCCGGCAAGGGCTCACTGCCCTACGACCACCCGCAGTCGGTCGGCGCGATCGGCTCGACCGGCACCACGGCGGCCAACGCTCTCGCCACCGAGGCCGACGTGATCATCGGCATCGGCACCCGCTACAGCGACTTCACCACGGCCTCGCGCACCGCGTTCAACAACCCCGACGTGCGGTTCGTCAACATCAACGTCGCGTCGATCGACTCAGTGAAGCAGGGCGGCGTCAGCGTCGTCGCAGACGCCCGCGAGGCACTGGAGGCGCTCACCGCGGCACTGGGCGACTACCATGTTTCCGACCAGTATCGCTCGCGCACAGCCGAACTCGCAGCACACTGGGAGTCCACCGTCGACTCGGTCTACAAGATCGACGACGACTCGCTCGGACTGAACCAGAATCAGGTCATCGGACTCGCCAACACCCTGTCCGATCCGCGCGACGTCGTCGTGTGCGCCGCCGGTTCCATGCCCGGCGACCTGCACAAACTGTGGCGCACCCGCGACTCCAAGGGCTATCACGTCGAATACGGCTTCTCGTGCATGGGCTACGAGATCGCCGGCGGCATCGGCGCCAAGATGGCCTGCCCCGACCGCGACGTGTTCATCATGGTCGGCGACGGCTCGTACCTGATGATGGCCACCGAACTCGTCACGGCCGTGCAGGAGAACGTCAAGGTCATCGTGGTCCTCGTGCAGAATCACGGCTTCGCGTCCATCGGATCGCTGTCGGAGTCGCTCGGCTCCCAGCGGTTCGGCACCGATTACCGCTACCGGGGCGACTCCGGCCGGCTCGACGGCGACATCCTGCCCGTCGACCTGGCGGCCAACGCCGCGAGCCTCGGCGCCGACGTGATCCGCGCGAACACGGCCGCCGAGTTCACCGACGCCGTCAAGGTGGCGAAGGCCAGCGACAACACCACCGTCATCCACGTCGAGACGGACCCGCGAATCGCGGCCCCGGACAGCGAATCCTGGTGGGACGTCCCGGTCAGCGAGACCAGCACCCTCGACTCCACCCGGACCGCCTACGAGACGTACGCGCAGTGGAAGAAGATCCAGCGCCCGTTCCTGCGCCCGTCCGGCAACTGACACCCCCCGACACACTTTCTCGAAAGGATTTCCCGATGAGCGTCATTCGCGTCGGATCCGCCCCCGACTCCTGGGGCGTCTGGTTCCCGGAAGACCCGCAGCAGACCCCGTACGGGCGGTTCCTCGACGAGGTCTCGGCATCCGGTTACGAGTGGATCGAGCTGGGGCCGTACGGCTACCTGCCGACCGATCCGCAGCAGCTCCGTGACGAACTCGCGGCCCACAATCTGAAACTGTCGGCCGGCACCGTGTTCGAGCACCTCCACCAGGACGACTCCTGGGATGCCGTGTGGACCCAGATCGAGGACGTCGCGAAGCTGACCGCCGCCGTCGGCGGCAAGCACGTGGTCGTGATCCCGGAGATGTGGCGCGACCCGAGCAGCGGCGAGGTGCTCGAGGACCGCAATCTCACCGCGGAGCAGTGGAAGAAGAAGACCGGCGGCATGAACGAGCTGGGCAAGAAGATGTTCGAGAAGTACGGAGTGAAAGCGCAGTACCACCCGCACGCGGACAGCCACGTCGACACCGAGGAGAACGTGTACCGCTTCCTCGACGGCACCGACAGCGAGTACGTGAACCTGTGCCTCGACACCGGCCACATCAGCTACTGCGGCGGCGACAACCTCGCGATCATCGAGCGCGCTCCCGAGCGAATCGGCTACCTGCACCTCAAGCAGGTCGATCCCGAGGTCCGCGCCAAGGTCGAGGCCGAAGACCTGCCGTTCGGCGAGGCCGTCAAGCTCGGCGCGATGATCGAGCCGCCGCTCGGCATCCCCGACCTGCCGCCGCTGCTCGCCGCGATCGAGAAGCTCGACATCGACGTGTTCGCGATCGTCGAGCAGGATCTCTACCCCTGCGCCGTGGACGTTCCGCTGCCGATCGCCCAGCGCACCCGTAAGTACCTGGGGTCCTGCGGGATCCCGTCCGTCAAGTTCGTCTAACCGACCACGTCAGGAGCTAGTCAGCTATGTCCGGAAGCAACGACCTGCGCATCGCCGTCCTGGGTGTCGGAATGATGGGCGCCGACCACGTCGCACGCATCACCGAGCGCATCAAGGGCGCGACCGTCGCCGTCGTCAACGACTACTTCGTCGAGAAGGCCGAGCAGATCGCGGCCGGGATCCCCGGCTGCCGGGTGATCGGCGACCCGCTCGACGCGATCGCCGACCCGGGTGTCGACGCCGTCGTCCTGGCCACCCCCGGCCCGACCCACGAGAAGCAGCTCCTCGCCTGCCTCGAGCACGGCAAGCCGGTGATGTGCGAGAAGCCGCTGACCACCGACGTCGCCACGTCCCTCGAGATCGTCAAGCGCGAAGCCGAGCTCGGTAGGAAGCTGATCCAGGTCGGCTTCATGCGACGTTTCGACCACGAGTACGAGCAGCTGAAGTCGCTCATCGACGACGGCACGTTCGGGCAGGTGCTCCTCGCCCACTGCGTGCACCGCAACCCCGCCGTGCCGCCGAGCTTCGACAGCTCGATGATCGTCAAGGACTCGCTGGTCCACGAGGTGGACGTGACCCGATTTCTGTTCGACGAGGAGATCACCTCGGTACAGATCCTCCGGCCCGCCGCGAACCCCGGTGCGCCCGAGGGACTTCAGGATCCTCAGATCGCGTTCTTCACCACCGAGTCCGGTCGCCACGTGGACGTCGAGGTCTTCGTGACCACCGGTGTCGCCTACGAGGTGCGAACCGAGATCGTCGCCGAGAAGGGTTCGGCGTTCATCGGGCTCGATGTCGGGCTCGTCCGCAAGTACGGCACCGGCGCGGGCGACGGCCGCTCGGGCGCCGGAGCGTGGGGCGGGGAGATCACCCCGTCGTTCAAGGAACGCTTCGGCCAGGCCTACGACGTCGAGATCCAGCGCTGGGTGAACGCCGCCCGCACGGGTGCGGAGACCGGCCGCTACGTCGACGGACCCGGTGCGTGGGACGGCTATGCCGCCGCCGCCGTGTGCGCCGCCGGCGTGCAGTCGCTCGAGACCGGCGAGCGCGTGGCCGTCGACATGGTCGACCGTTCCTCCATTCCGGGAGCCTGATCACGATGAAGATTGCACTCGATCCCACCCCGTTCCACCACGACTACTCGCTCCTCGAACTGCCGGCCGTGGTTGCCGAGCTCGGCTTCGAACACCTGCAGCTCACCCCGCATCGCGACATGATCCCGTTCTTCAACCACCCGAAGGCCGACGACGAGCTGGTCCGGCAGTTCCGCAAGTCCTGCAGCGACGCGGGCGTCGGAATCGCCTCCGTGTTGCCGGTCCTGCGGTGGTCCGGCCCGGACGAGGACGCCCGCGAGGCGGCGGTGCGGTACTGGAAGCGCGCCATTCAGATCACCGTCGACCTCGGTGTGAACGTGATGAACACCGAGTTCAGCGGTCGCCCGGAGAAGGCCGAGGAATCGGAGCGCGCCTTCTACCGGTCGATGGAGGAACTCGTCCCCATCATCGAGCGTGAAGGCATCGACGTTCGCATCGACCCGCACCCCGACGATTTCGTGGAGAACGGTCTGGACGCCGTCCGGATGATCCGCGGCATCAACTCGAAGAACTTCGGACTGGTGTACGTCGCGTGCCACTCGTACCACATGGGCGCCGGCATGCTCGAGATCATGCGCGCGGCCGGCGACATGCTGCGGCTCGTCCACATCGCGGACACGATGGATCACCACCGCTCCCACGGACTGCGGTACATCACCAACCCGCCCGGAAACCCGGTGCGTGTGCACCAGCACCTCAAGATCGGCGACGGCGACCTCGACTGGGACGAGTTCTTCGGCGGGCTCGGCGAACTCGGCTTCTACGACAAACCCGACACGGTGATGGTGTCCAGCGTTTTCGCCGAAGACGAGAACGCTCACGACGTCTCCCGCTACCAACTGAAGACCATGAAGGATTACATCGCGCGCACGCGGTGAAAGGACAACACATGAGCACCAACATCACTCGCGAGATCGCACACTGGTCCGACGGCAAGCCGTTTGCCGGTACCAGCGGCAACACCGCCCCGGTCACCAACCCCGCCACCGGTGCCGTCACCGGCAAGGTCGCCCTCGCCAGCGTCGAGGACGCCCGCGCCGTCATCGACGCCGCAGCGGCCGCGTTCCCCGCCTGGCGCGACACCTCCCTCGCCAAGCGTTCCGCGATCGTGTTCAAGTTCCGAGAACTGCTCAACGAGCGCAAGGGTGAACTCGCGGAGATCATCACCTCCGAACACGGCAAGGTCGTCTCCGACGCATTGGGTGAGGTCAGCCGCGGCCAGGAAGTCGTCGAATTCGCCTGCGGCATGCCCCACCTGCTCAAGGGCGGCATGACCGAAAACGCCTCCACCAACGTCGACGTCTCCTCCCTCCGCCAGCCCGTCGGCCCGGTCGGCATCATCTCCCCGTTCAACTAACACCGTCGTCCTCAAGCCCAGCGAGAAGGACCCGACCGCCGCGATCTGGATGGCCGAACTCTGGGCCGAGGCCGGCCTCCCGGCCGGGGTGTTCAACGTCCTCCAGGGCGACAAGACCGCCGTCGACGAACTCCTCACGAACCCGGCGATCAAGGCCATCAGCTTCGTCGGGTCCACCCCCATCGCGCAGTACGTCTACGCCACCGGCACCGCCCACGGCAAACGCGTCCAGGCACTGGGCGGGGCGAAGAACCACGCCATCGTCCTGCCCGACGCCGACCTCGACCTGGCCGCCGATGCCATGGTCAACGCCGGCTTCGGGTCCGCCGGCGAACGCTGCATGGCGATCTCCGTCCTGGTCGCGGTCGGCGACATCGCCGACGAACTGGTCGCCAAGATCAAGGAGCGCACCGACACGTTGAAGATCGGCGACGGCACCCGCGACTCCGACATGGGACCGCTGGTGACCAAGGTGCACCGCGACAAGGTCGCCTCCTACATCGACGCCGGCGAAAACGACGGGGCCACCATCGTCGTCGACGGCCGCACCGTGCAGGCCGATGGCGGTAAGGACGGGTTCTGGCTCGGCCCGACCCTGATCGACCACGTCACCACCGACATGAGCGTGTACACCGACGAAATCTTCGGACCCGTCCTCTCCGTCATCCGCGTCGACTCCTACGACGAGGCCCTGGAACTGGTGAACTCCAGCCAATTCGGCAACGGCACCGC
>NZ_LTCZ01000273.1:0-20196 GCF_001583455.1 Rhodococcus sp. LB1
CGCGGCCGCGGCCGCGGCCACGGTGGGCGTGGGCGGGGCCGTGGGGGTGCGCGGGCGGGCTTTGCGTGCCCGGGTCTTGAGGACGCCGACCTTGGCCGCAAGGATCGCGCCGATCAGGACGACACCGTTGAAGACCGGCTGCACCCAGGTTTGAGCGCCGAGCATGAACAGTCCGGTGGTGCCGGCCGCGACGAGCACGACGGCGGTCATGGTTCCCCAGACGTTGTAGTAGCCGCGGCGGATCGACGTCTCACCGAGGAAGCAGGCGGCGATGGCCGGGAGCAGGAATTCCGAGCCGCTCGTCGGTGCTGCCGAACCGACCTGGGCGACCTGCAGGACACCTCCGATTGCCGCGAGGACCGCGCCGCCGACGAACGCGCCGACGGTGAGCTGGTCGACCTTGATGCCGGTCAACCGTGCGGCGTCCCGGCTGCCGCCGATGGCGTAGAGCCGTCGGCCCACCGGACGGAAGTACAGCACGTACCAGAGCACGATGCCGACGGCGACGGCGAAGATGAACGGCAGCGGGATCCCCAGGGGGCGGTCCTGCCCCAGGTCCTTGAACGCCTGCGGGATACCGCTGTAGATGACCGCGCCCTTCGAGTACCACAGGATCGCACCGAAGAGGACGGACTGCGTGCCGAGGGTGACGACAAGCGCGTTCAGGTTCAGGTAGGCGACGAGGAATCCGTTGATCAGCCCGACGACGACGGCCACGACGACGACGATCAGCACCGCCAGTGGCCACTGCGAGACGGTGCCGTTGGACATCAGCCCGGTGGCCAGGACGCCACCGAACCCGGCCATGGCGGCGACCGACAGGTCGAAGTGACCGACGATCAGCGGGAGCATCAGCCCGAATGCGATGAACATGATCGACGCATTGGCCTGCAGGATCGAGCCGAAGTTCGCGATGGTCGGGAAGGTATCGGGACGCATCACCGAGAAGAATCCGATAATCGCGATCAGGGCGATCACGATTCCGTAGTCGGTGAAAATCCTTTTGAACGCTCCCGCCGGGCGACCAGGCGCTCGTTGAACGGTCATGGTGTACTCCAAGATTCGATGATGGCCGCTAGGCCGTGGAAAGGTCCTGAACCGCGTAGCTCGCCGCGGCGATTCGTTCGGTGGTGATCTCTGCGCCGACGAGTTCGGTCGCGATACGCCCACGACGCATCACGAGCACCCGGTCGGCGTAGCGGGCGACCAAGTCGATGTCCGAGTCCAGCAGCAGCACAGACAATTCACGCCGGGCGACCTGTTCGAGGACGGCCTCGAGGATCGTCTTGCGGGCGCCGACATCGACGCCGTAGGTCGGTTCGTCCAGGATGAGGACATCGAGGTCGAGTTCGAGCCACTTGCCGAGGACGATCTTCTGCTGGTTTCCGCCGGACAGCTCACCGAGCAGACGTTCGGGGTCGGCCGGGCGTACGTCCAGGCGCTCGATCGCGCTCGCGGTTACCGTCCGCTCGCTGCTGCTCGACAACCGGCCGCCGCTCATGTGCTTGTCCAGGCTCGCCAGGCAGAGGTTGTCCGCCAGCGTGAAGGACGGGATCGCGCTCTGCTTGCGGTCCTGGGGGACGTATCCGATGCCGCGTTCGATGCTGAGCTTCGGCGAGATCCGGTGCAGCTGCCGGCCGTGCAGCCGGACCTCGCCGGCGGTGATGGCCTGGGACCCGAAGATCAGTCGACCGAGTTCGCTGCGGCCGGAACCGACCAGACCCGTGACCGCCAGCACCTCTCCCGGCCGGAGGTCGAGATCGACATCCTGCACGAACGTTCCGCATACCCCTCGCAACGACAGTTTCGGCGCCGTTCCCGGTTCGACGGCCCGCCGGGCAGGTGCCGGGATGTCGGCGGCGTCGCTCGTGGCGGCCCCGCCGGTGATGATCTGCGTCAGGTGCTGGTCGTCGGTGGCGGCGATGACGTCGTCGAAGACGAGTCGGCCATCACGCAGCACCGAGACCCGGTCGGCCATCGCGAACACCTCGTCGAGGCGGTGTGAGACGTAGATCAGGGCGATGCCCTGATCGCGCAGCAGCCTGCAGCGGCTGAGCAGTTCGTCGACCTGCGCGTTGGGCAGTCGTGCCGTGGGCTCGTCGAGGACGAGCACACCCTTCCCCGGTTGCAGTCCCCGCAGGGCGCGGGCCATCGCGACGAGGGTTTGCTGTACGGGTCCGAGCGCACCGACCAGGGTGCGGGGGTCGAGGTCGTCGAGTCCGACCGCGGCCAGGTCCGCGATCGAGGTCGCGCGCTGGCGGCGCCAGTCGATGGTGGCGGCGCGCTTTTCGTAACCGAGGGCCAGTGCCAGGTTGTCGGCGATCGACATCGATTCGATCAGACCGAGGTCCTGGTGGACGAAGCGCACCCCGGCGTCGTGCAGCACCGTGGGGTCGGCGGGCAGTGCCAGTTCCTCCCCGTGCACGCGGATGCTTCCGGTTGTCGGGGTGTGGTATCCGGCGAGCAGCTTGATCAGGGTCGACTTCCCGGATCCGTTCGCGCCGAGCAGGGCGTGGATCGAGCCCGGCCGAAATTCCAGATTCACGTCGTCCAGAACCCGGTTGACTCCGAATTCTTTTGACAGTCCGATTATTTCGACACCCGGTGACGAGTCATTCGATGTCATTGCGGTTCTCGTTTCTCGGTCGGTGACCATGTGTTATCCGATCCCCCACAGCTGTTCGAACTTCGCGCGGAAGTCGAAGTTGCCCTGCCATCCCTTGGTTTCGAGTTCGGCCGACCGGTCCGGCGGGAGCTGGGACAGCGAGTCCTTGTCGAACAAAGCGACCGGGATGGATTCGGTGAAGTCGAACGCGGGCAGGCCGTTGGTCATGCGGTTGACGTTGTCAATTGCCGCGTAGGCCAACCATTCTCGCGGGTCGGCGAAGCACACCTTCTGCACGCCGCCGGCGCGAATGATGTCCAGGTTCTCCGGGTTGCAATCGAAGCCGGCGCCGGAAACGGAGTCGGTGAACCCTGCGCGGTTGAGGCCGTTGCTGACGCGGAAGAGGCAGGAGTCGAAGCAGGAGACCCAGTTGAGCTGGGGGTTCGCCAGTCTGGTGGCCACCGCTTGTGCGGCGGGGCCGATCGTCGGATCTTCGAAGGTCGCCAGACTCCAGTCCTGGGTGACGACGTCGCATCCCGGGCAGTTCCCCGGGGTGTCGAGGTAGTCCTGCGAGCCTTTGTACTGGCCGTTGACCACGATGTACAGGTCGGCGTTGCGCATCTGCAGCATGCCCAGATCGCCGCCGCTCTTCCACACCGCGTACTGCGCGACCGACTCTCCGGCACGCACCCAGTCGAAGGACACATCCGGGACCGTGTCGGGGGTGTTCTTCAGCGATCCGAGGGTGACCACCTTGACGCCCGCCGCAAGGGCACGCTGGAGCGCGGACTGGACGCGGGTGGTGTCGACGAAGATGAGGATGACGGCATCGACCTTCTCGTCCACAGCCGTGTTCAGTGCGTTGAGCTGAACCTCCGGCTTGCCCTGGCCGTCGGAGATCTTCGGTACCCAGCCGAGCTTTTTGACCTCTGATTCGATGGCCTTCGCCGGTCGACTCGACCCGGTCGAGGCCATTTGCTCCGGGATGAGGGTGATCCTGAGGCCTGGCCGGGGCGGCGGGCTGTTTTCCGGTCCCGTCCACTGGTTGTCGTGCATTCCTGCGTCGAGGAGTTCGGCCGCGCCGCCTTGTGCTTTCTCCACCGCCGCCTCCCGTGCGGCCGGGTCGACTGCCGATCGATCCGAAGGTGCTGTCGAGCAGCCCGTCAGCAGGAGAATCACGCCAATGATGGCGACTACGACTCCGCGCCTTTGCGAAGCGGTCCGTGCGATTGCCATGTCGTTCCTTCTGCGTATACCACCCGTCGGCGTCACCGAGAATGGACGAGTTGATTTGTGCTGCAGGCATATGCGGTCACTGCAGCGCCCCGGAAGGTGATTTCGAGGCATGTTTGGCCGCCACGATCACTTCACAGAGTGATCGGGTACGTGTAGGTAAGGCGGGAGGAGGCGATCCGCCCCGTCAGCGCGTGGTGTCGGTCATTCCCTCTGACGGGAGGACGTCAACGTGGCCCGGTGGCGCACGATTCGGCGGAGGTGGTTCTCCGCGGCGAACCGTGCCCGGGCTGGATCGCCTGCTGCGATCGCTTGGGCGATCTCGAGATGCTCCTGGACGGTGTGGCCGGCCTCGGACGGGTATCCGGCGCCGGCGCTGTAGGAGTCGCTGAGGTAGTCGTTGACCGGCCTCATGACAAGGAGGAAGAAGGGGTTCCCGCTCGCCTGCGCGATCTGCTCGTGAAATGCCAGGTCCGCGTCCAGGAACTCCGATGTCGACGGGTCCGCCGCCTTCAAACGCTCATTGAGTCGCGTCAGCTCGGCCAGGTGGTCGTCGGTGCGCCGAGCGGCAGCAAGAGCGGCCATTTCGAGTTCCAGAACGAGCCTGAGCTCCATCAGCTGTTCGAAGGAGCCCTCACTGAGCCGGAGCAGAAGACCGTACTGTTCGGCGATCACACTGCCGTCCACCGCCGCCACGGCCATCCCGCGCCCCGGGCTCACCGTGACCAGGCCACGCTGAACGAGCAGTCTCGTCGCCTCCCGAACCACCGTCCGGCTGACCTCGAAACGCTCGGCCAGTTCGGCCTCCGTCGGAAGCCGGTCGCCGACGGCAAGACCCAGGATTTCGTCCTGAAGGGTCTGAGCGACGACATCAGAGAGGCGCTGCTTCGAGCGAGTGGTTTCCGACATGAAAGAAATGTATGACAAAGATTGCGTGTGGTCAAGCTCACGTCAGGGATTCTTCGTACTTTTCGTCTCGATTCACGGGTAGAACCAGCAGATATACGCCTTTCCGCTCTTTGTGCCGATGGAGGCAGGTCGACCTTTGTATGATGATTGAGGTCGATCGCCCCACGAGCGCGTTGAGCCCGGCGCCCATGGAGGGCAACGTCAGGCCCCCACCCCTCACCCCGGCTTGATACGACGACTCTCGACGAAACGGCTGGTGAATCGTCCAGCCGGGATACTTCGCACGGGGACTCACCTGAGATCGGTGAGCGGTGACGGCCCGCGGGCGGCCGCACGTCCGCTACCCCTCCCGCCGGCTTTACGCCCGAGCGCTCACACCCATCCATGAGCTGCAATGAGGGATATTTGATGGGTTTTTCGTCTTGATTGAGGCATGCATCACAGCAAGACTGGCTGCATGAGCAAGAGCAACGCTTCACAGGCACGGGATGTTCGAGTCGGGTCCCCCGTGCGCCCCAGTTCGTTCCCCTCGAGGGAACGGCGCCGACGAAGCCCTCTCGACCGGTCACAGCACGCGCGTTGACCGGATAACCGGGCGTCGCCGACGCCCAGCCTCATACAAGTCACGGCGGGTCCGGAACTGCCATCGACACAGACCTTTCGATTCCCAACCGAATAGCCACCACCAGTCCTGCTGGTGCGCTGCCCGGTTCGGCAACAGACGTTTCACTTGCAATCAATGTCCCCTCGGCACATGCAGGGGTGACGACGAACTCGACGTATGGAGTCCTGACATGGATATGTTGCTCGCCGGTGAATGGCGCGGCGCCGCAGACGGCCGCACGGAGACCGTCCGGTCACCGTTCGACGGTCATGCGGTCGACACGGTGCCGGTCGCCTCCGCCGCCGATGCCGCCGCGGCCCTCGATCGAGCCGAGGTCGGGGCGCGGGTGTTGCGGTCGATGCCCGCGCACGAACGAGCGGCGATTCTGATGCGTGCTGCGGATCTGGCCGATCAGCGCGCCGAGGACATCGCGCAGACCATCAGCGCGGAGACCGGCAAGCCGATCAGCGAAGCCCGGGGTGAGGCGGGCCGGTCGGGCAGCATCATCCGACTTGCAGCCTTCGAAGGCAGCCAGCTCTACGGCTCGTCGTTGCCGCTCGACGCGAACCCGGGCACCGGCCTCGAGAAGGTCGGCTTCACCCTGCGCCAGCCCTGCGGCATCGTCGTGGCGATCACCCCGTTCAACTACCCGGCACTGCTGGTGTTGCACAAGATCGCTCCCGCACTCGCCGCGGGTAATGCGGTGGTACTCAAGCCGGCCCGCACCACCCCGCTGACCGCACTGAAGCTCGCCGAGTGCTTCGTCGACGCCGGCCTGGCGCCCGAAGCGCTGTCGGTGCTCACCGGACCGGGCTCCGCGCTCGGTGACGTCCTGGTCACCGACCCCCGGGTGCGCAAGGTGTCGTTCACCGGTTCCACGCAGACCGGCACCAGGTTGGCCTCCATCGCGGGAATCAAGAAGCTGTCCTTGGAGTTGGGCGCGTCCTGCCCGGTGATCGTGCTCCCCGACGCCGACATCGAACTCGCCGCCTCGGCGGTCGCTGCCGGCGGCTACATCAATGCCGGTCAGGTGTGCATCAGCGTGCAACGCGTGATCGTCGACGAACGTGTGGAGGCCGACTTCCTCGACGCCCTGGTCCCGAAGGTCGAAGACATCGTCGTCGGCGATCCCGCGAACGCCGACACCAAGCTCGGTTCACTGATCTCGGAAACCGAAGCGACACGAGTGCATTCGGCCATCGCCGAGGCCGCTCTGGCCGGTGCGAAGGTCCTCACCGGCGGTGACCGGGACGGCGCCGTCGTCTCCCCCACCGTCGTTGCCGGCGTCGACCCGACCTCCCCGTTCAGCCGCGACGAATTGTTCGGCCCCGCAGTCGCCGTCTCCTCCGCCCCCGACATCGAATCCGCGATCGCCCTCGCCAACGACAACGACTACGGCCTGGGCGCCGGACTGTTCACCTCCGACGTCAGCGCGACGACTCGGGCGATGCGCCAGATCGACGCCGGCAACATCCACATCAACTGGACGCCGCTCTGGCGCGCCGACCTGATGCCGTACGGCGGTCTCAAGGGCAGCGGCATCGGCAAGGAAGGTGTCCGGTCCGCGGTCGAGGAAATGACCGAGGAAAAGACCATCATCCTGCACGGCCGTCCCTGGTAACCGTCTCCCGCTCACACACATTCGTGGCACTCACAGAAAACGACGACATGACACCACTGAGCACACACAAGACAGTCCGGCTGACCACGGCCCAGGCGGTCGTGAAATACCTCGCCGCGCAATACTCGGTCGCCGACGGCAACCGGCGCCGCCTGATCCCCGCCGCACTGGGCATCTTCGGTCACGGCAACGTCGCCGGCCTCGGACAGGCCCTCGACGAACTGTCCGATGACCTGCCGTTCATCCAGGGTCGGCATGAGCAGTACCTGGCGCACATCGCCACGGCCTATGCCAAGGCCAGCCGCCGCCGCGCCACCCTCGCGGTGACCGCGTCCATCGGTCCGGGTGCGCTGAACCTGGTCACTGCCGCCGGGTTGGCGACGATCAACCGGCTTCCGTTGCTGCTGCTGCCCGGTGACACCTACGCCACCCGCCATCAGGGACCGGTGCTCCAGCAACTCGAGCATGCCAGCGAAGCCGACCTCACCGTCAACGACACGTTCCGCCCGGTCGCGCGGTTCTTCGACCGCATCACCCGCCCGGAACAGTTGCTGACCGCGCTCCCCCAGGCCATGCGGGTGCTGACCAGCCCCACCGATACCGGCGCTGTCGTACTCTCGCTGCCGCAGGACATTCAGTCCCACGCGTTCGACTTCCCGGTCGAGTTCTTCGAACCCCGCGACTGGACGATCCGCCGCCCGCTGCCCGACCCCGCGGAGGTCGACGCGGTCGCCGCCCAGATCCGCGAGGCGGCGCGTCCGGTGATCATTGCCGGCGGCGGCGTGCACTACTCCGACGCGACCGCGGCACTCGAGCGGCTCGCCGAGCAGGCCGGTATCCCGGTCGTCGAATCGTTCGGCGGCAAGGGCGCGGTCAGCCGCGACGAGTGGTGGCAGCTCGGCGGTGTCGGACTCGAGGGCAACTTCGCCTCCAACATCCTGGTCAAACAGGCCGACCTCGTGCTCAGCGTCGGGACCCGGCTGACCGACTTCGTCACCGGATCGCAGTCGATCTTCGAGAACGAGAACGTCCGGTTCGCCTCCCTCAACGTCGTCGACGGCGACACCCGCAAGCAGGGGGCCACCGGAATCCTCGCCGACGCCCGCCTCGGACTCGAGGCCTTGACCACCGCGCTCGCCGGGCACACCACCAGCACCGCCTGGCAGGACACCGCGCGGACGGCGAAGGCGGACTGGGCCCCGATCCGGGCGGCCGCTCTCGACCCCGACACCGCGTTCGTCCCGGCCGAGCACCCGCACGCCCCGGTCACCGGCGCCGTGCTCACCCAGCCGCAGCTGATCGGGCTGCTGCAGGAACACGCCCGCGGCGGCGACACGATCATTGCCGCGGCCGGTGGCCCGCCCGGCGACCTGCAGAAGGTCTGGGACGCGACCGGGAATCGGCACTGCCACCTCGAATTCGGGTTCTCCTGCATGGGGTACGAGATCCCGGCCGCGATGGGTGTGCGTCTCGCCGAGGGCAACCGGGGACAGCGAATCGTCACCTTCATCGGCGACGGCACGTTCCTGATGGCACCCACCGAGCTGGTCACCGCCGCCCAGGAGGGCCTGGACGTGACCATCGTGGTGTCCGAGAACCACGGCTACCAGGTCATCCACCGGTTGCAGATGAACCGCAACGGCCGCGAATTCGGCAACGAGTTCCGCTACCGCACCGACGGTGACATCATCGCCGAGACCGGCGAGAAGGCACGCCTCGAGGGCGACTACCTGAAAGTCGACCTGCGGCAGATCGCCGAAGGACTGGGCGCGCGGGCCATCCGCGCCACCACCGCCGACGAGTTGCGCACCGCCCTCGACGAGACCCGGACCGCGTCCGGTCCGGTCGTGATCGTGGTGCCGACGGTGCCGCACGTGGACCTGCCCGGTGGGGACGTGTGGTGGGACGTCGCACCCGCCGAGGTGTCCGATCAGGAATGGGTTCAGACCCTGCGCGCAGACTACGACAACGCCGTGGGACGGCAGAGGTGGTTCGGATGAGCAACACTCCACTCGACAAGGGCACGCTCCGTCAGCGATTGGCCGACGGGGAGACCACCGTCGGCACCTTCGTCGGCATGGCGTCCTCGACCGCAGCCGAGGTGTGCGCCGCCGCCGGCGCCGACTGGATCCTCATCGACCTCGAACACGGGTCCGGATCCGAGGACGTATTGCGCGACGGCATCCTCGCCGCCGGCAGCTACGGCGTTCCGACCGTCGTGCGGATCGAATCCGGTGAACGGATCCGGATCGGCCGGGCCCTCGACCAGGGCGCGGCCGGGATCATGGTCCCGCGCCTGGACAAGCCCGACCAGGTCGCCGACGCGGTCACGCATCTGGCGTACCCGCCGCACGGAGACCGCGGGGTCGCCACCTACAACCGCTCCTGCCGGTGGGGCATGGACCGCTCCCCGCTGCTGACGGACGCGCAGTCCGCACTGGGCGTCATCCAGATCGAGACCCTCGCCTCCCTCGACGCCGTCGACGAGATCGCCGCACAGGACGGGGTCGACGTGCTCTTCGTCGGACCGTTGGACCTGTCCTTCGCCCTCGGGGTGCCCCTGCAGTTCGACAGCCCGGTGTTCACCGCCGCGCTCGGCCGGGTCCTCGAGGCCGCCCACCAGCACGGCAAGACGGCCGGCATTCTCGCCGCGAACGCAGCGCTGGCCGCCGGCTACGTCGAACTGGGATTCCGCTTCGTGGCCATCGGCTCCGACTCGACCATGCTCGCCGCCGCCCTGACCGAGGCCTTCGCCACCGCCCGGCCCGAGCAGACCGCCTAGCCCACTCGGGCAGAACCACCTAGCCCACTGGGGCAGAACCGAAAGAGGTAACACCGTGAGCACGAACGCACGCACCGTGGGCGTCGGCCTGATCAGCGTCGGCTGGATGGGACAGCTGCATTCGCGCGCCTACCGCGACGTCCCGATCGTCTACCCCGAGCTCGGGATCACCCCGAAGCTGGTGATCGCCGCCGACACCGCACCCAGCCGCGTCGATTTCGCTCAGAACGTCCTGGGTTTCGCCCAGGGCACCACCGACTATCGTGAGGTCCTCGCGCACCCCGACGTCGACGTCGTGTCCATCTGTGCACCGAACTTCCTGCACGCCGAAATCGGTATCGCCGCGGCGAAGGCCGGCAAGCACTTCTGGATCGAAAAGCCGGTCGGGCGTAGCTATTCCGAGACCGCCGCGATCGAGGACGCCGCCACCGAGGCCGGGGTGATCACCTCGATCGGTTACAACTACCGGCACGCCCCGGCCGTCGAGCACGCCCGGAAGCTGATCGCCGACGGCAGGCTCGGCCGCATCACCAACGTGCGCGCCTCCTTCTTCTCCGGCTACGCGAACGAGCCCAATGGCGCGCTGTCGTGGCGGTTCGACCGTGAACTCGCCGGCTCCGGCGTGTTGGCGGACCTGTTCAGCCACGCCAGCGACCTGTGCCAGTACGTGGTCGGCCCGATCGCGGAAATCAACGCGCTCACCAGCACCGTCTACACCGAACGCCCGAAGCTGGAGATGGGATCGGGAACTCACTTCGCGGTCATCGAAAACGGGGACATGGGGCCGGTCGAGAACGAGGACTACGCCGCGGCGTTGGTGCGATTCGGATCCGAGGGACCGGGATCGGGCGCGGTGGGCACCATCGAGGCGTCCCGGGTGATCGTGGGCCCCGAGTGCGGATACCAGATCGAGGTCTACGGCACCGAAGGGTCCGTCAAGTGGGACTTCGAGCGGATGAACGAGCTGAAGGTGTGCCTGGGCCGCGCGAACGCCGAACAGGGCTACACCACGGTCAACGCCAGCCCGCAGCACGGCGACTACTCCCGCTTCCAGCCCGGACCCGGCAATGCACTCGGCTTCGACGACCTCAAGACCATCGAGGCCAAGAAGTTCCTGATCGCGGTATCCGGTGGACCGCAGGAGAACTCGAACGTCCACGACGCCGTCTCCGCAGCGGCGATCGTCACCGCCGCCGAGGTCTCCGCCGCAAGCGGGCAGTGGCAGAAGCTCGACGACATCGCCGGCACCACCGCCTCCCGCACGGCCTGATCCCCCGCCCCGCACCTCTCGACACCTGCAAGGACTGCGATGACTACGACCACCTCGACTCAACTGTTCGTCGGCTTGGGCCCACTCGACCGGGAACTCGTCGACCCGTATCTGGCTGAGAATCAACAGCTGGTCCTCGACCCGACCGAAGAACAGTTGGCCGTCGCCGAGGCCGCGATCGTGCGGGCGGCGTTCACCGTCGACGCCGCGGTGCTCGACCGCATGCCGGCGCTGAAGGTCCTCGCCCGTACCGGTGTCGGAACCGACCTCGTCGACGTCGCCGAAGCACAGCGGCGCGGCATCCCGGTGGTGATCACCCCGGGCAGCAACACGGTGTCGGTCGCCGAAGGGGTGTTCGCGCACTTGCTGTCACTGGTCAAGAGACTTCCCACGCTGACCGGCCTGGTCCGGGGCGGGCGGTGGAACGATCGGGGTGCAGTCACGGTTGGTGACCTCGAGGGCGCCACCCTCGGCGTCGTCGGCTTCGGGCGGATCGGCCGCAAGGTCGCCCAGATCGCCGAGGCGTTCGACCTGCAGGTGCGGGCGTACGATCCGTTCGCCGACGTGCCCGAGCAGTATCGGTGCGCCGGTATCGACGAACTTCTCGAAGCAAGTGACTTCGTCACCCTGCACCTGCCGCTCACTGCCGAGAATCATCATCTGATCGACTCCACGCGGCTGGCCGGGATGCGGGCGGGCAGCATCCTGGTCAACTGCAGTCGCGGCGCGCTGATCGACCTCGACGCCGCGCACGCGGCGATGCAGTCCGGGCACCTCGCCGGGCTCGGTCTCGACGTATTCGATCCCGAACCGCCCGCGTATCACCCGGTGTTCGACCACGCCAATACCGTGTTGAGCCCGCACCTGATGGGTTTCACCGATCGGGCGATGGCGTTGACCATTCGCGCCGCAGTCGAAGGCGCGGTCGCGGTCCTCGACGGGCGGGCGCCGGCCGCGGTGGCAGCGTCGTGAGCGTGCGGGTAGGGGTGATCGGTGTCGGGGTGATGGGCGCCGATCACGCCCGGACCCTCGCTCGGTCGGTGTCGGGTGCGCAGGTGACGGTGGTGACCGATTTCGACGCGGCCCGTGCGGACGCGGTCGCGCAGGAGGTGTCGGCGCGTACCGTCGCGACCGCGACCGAGTTGATCACCGCCCCGGACATCGACGCGGTGGTGATCGCGTCCCACGACTCCGCCCACGCCGAGCAGGTGGCGCTGTGCCTCGATCACCGCAAGCCGGTGCTGTGTGAGAAGCCGCTGGCCCCGACGCTCGCCGAATGCGTCGACCTGGTCGCCCGCGAAGAGTCTCTGGCACTGGCTAATCCGCTGGTGTCGGTGGGTTTCATGCGACGGTTCCACGCCCCGTACCAGGCCCTGGTGCAGGAGATTCGGTCCGGTTCCGTCGGGGCCCCGCTGCTGGTGCGCAGCTCCCACCGCAATGTGACGTCGTACCCGGGTGGCGACTCGGCAAGCACCATCACCAATTCAGCGATCCATGAAATCGACATCACCCGTTGGCTTCTCGGGTCCGATATCGTCGAAGTCAGCTGGCATGCACCGAAGCCCACCTCGTTGGACACCTCACGTCACGACCCGCAGGTGCTGATGCTGCGCACCGCCGACGGTGTGCTGACGGTGGTGGATGTGTTCGTCAATGCCCGATACGGCTACGACGTGCGCTGCGAAGTAGTCGGCGAAACCGGTGCCGTGAGTCTGGCACCGAGCCACGCCCTGACGGTCGACTCGTCGCTGCATTCGGCGGCGACGTATCCGGCGGACTGGCGCCCACTGTTCGCCGACGCCTACCGGCGCCAACTGCAGGCCTGGGTCGACGCCCTCGACGCACAGGTGGCGTCCCCGCTGGCGTCGGCACGCGACGGTTTGCGGGCCACCCAGGTGGCCGCCGCCCTGATCGATTCGATGAACAACGACGGTGCCACCACCAAGGTCGACTACCACTGATCACTGCTCGATCCCATCAGTTGTGCATCCCCGAGAAGAGATAGAGCGAGCGCAGTGACATTTTCGAAGGTATTGGTCGCCAACCGTGGCGAAATTGCGATCCGCGCTTTCCGTGCCGCCTACGAACTAGGTGCTGGAACGGTCGCGGTGTTCCCGTACGAGGATCGGAACTCGATCCACCGTCTGAAGGCCGATGAGAGTTATCAGATCGGCGAGGAGGGACACCCGGTTCGGGCGTACCTCTCCGTCGACGAGATCGTCTCCGCGGCCAAGCAGGCAGGCGCCGACGCCATCTACCCCGGCTACGGCTTCCTTTCCGAGAACCCGGATCTCGCCGCCGCGTGCGCCGAGGCGGGCATCACGTTCGTGGGTCCGTCCGCCGAGGTGCTCGAGCTCACCGGCAACAAGGCGCGCGCGATCGCCGCGGCGAAGGCGGCCGGTCTGCCGGTGCTGGCGTCGTCGGAGCCGTCCGCCGATGTGGACGAGTTGCTGGCCGCGGCCGAGACCATGCAGTTCCCGCTGTTCGTGAAGGCCGTCGCCGGCGGCGGTGGCCGCGGCATGCGGCGGGTCGCCGAGCCGGCGCAGCTCGAGGAGTCCATCGAGGCCGCCGCCCGTGAGGCCGAGTCGGCGTTCGGTGACCCGACGGTGTTCCTCGAGCAGGCCGTCGTCGACCCGCGTCACATCGAGGTTCAGATCCTGGCCGATGGTCAGGGCAACGTCATCCACCTGTTCGAGCGGGACTGCTCGCTGCAGCGCCGTCACCAGAAGGTGATCGAGCTCGCGCCGGCCCCGAACCTGTCGGAAGAGTTGCGGGCGAAGATCTGCGCGGACGCGGTGGCGTTCCATCGGATCGGTCCAGCAGGTCGAGGGCGGCGACCTCCTCGCCGTCGTCGCCACCGAGGAGGCCCCGGAGTGAGGCCACACCGCCGGATACATCTGCGTTCTACGATCGAGACAACCACTGAAGGGTACGAGGCATGAACAACTCACCGGGGCCGGAACTTCTGGCCGCATGTTGGACTTCAGCCGGAGACGTGATGCCGGCGCGAGGCTCGGACCGCAGTCCGGTCCCGATCCGCGAGCGCATAGAGGCCGTCGCGCAAACCGGTTACACCGGGTTTGGATTGACCCGCCCCGACCTGGTCGCCGCCCGAGAAACAGTAGGACTCGGTGAGGTCGCGAAGATGCTGGCCGACAACGGAATTCATCATGTTCAGCTGGAGTGGATCACCAACTGGTGGACCACCGGCGAAGCCCGCGCGGTCTCCGACCAGGTCCGTCGGGATCTGTTCGAAGCAGCCCCCATCCTCGGGGTCGACAACATCAAAGTCGGCGCGGACGACGACGGCGCCCCCGTCTCCCGGGACGTGCTGTGCGAGCAGTTCGACGCCCTGGCTTCCGACGGTGCCGCGGCAGGGGTGAAGATCGCCTTCGAGAACACCCCGTTCTCCCACCACGTCAAGACCACCGAGCAGGCTGCACAGTTCGTCAAGGACGTCGCCAACCCCAATGGCGGGTTGATCCTCGACATCTGGCACGCATTCCGCGGTGGCACGGACTACGACACTCTGCCGCAGCTCGTGCCGGTGCAGTTCGTGTTCGGTGTCGAACTCGACGACGGCTGGTCCACCGTGCGGGGAACCGATCTCGAGGACACCTTCGACAACAGGGTTCCCTGCGGGGAAGGCGAATTCAACGTTCCGAAGTTCATCAACGCAGTCCGCCGCATCGGCTTCGACGGGGCGTGGGGTGTCGAGCACATGTCACAAGAATTTCGGCAACTGCCCATCACCGACGCCCTCACCCGGGCACGCGACGGAGTTCTGCACTGCTTCGAGATCGCCGACCAGGCTGCGGGACCCAGGGACGAACACTAACAGCCGAATCAGCACCTGATCGCCGGTCGGCCACCTCCGAGGTGGCCGACCGGCGATCCGCCGTATACGGGCACAGCGCGATGACCGACACCTCGTCAACGAGGCGCCCTCGTCCAGCATCTGCTGTGAGTAGCCTGCCGATCACACCCCGCCCGAACACAGCCGGACACCGTCGAACACGACTCCGATGCTGGTGAATCGGCGGGTTCTCTTCCCAGAGATGCCCCCGACTCGATTCGAGCGCCGGCCCAGGCCGAATACCCCGCCTTGAGGTGAAAATGATGTAAAAACAGACTTGATTGAGGCGTGCGTCACAGCAAGACTAACAAGGGCACACGGCCACGACTCCGATCCACAACACGCCCGCAAGTGGGGATGTGTCAGCGAACCGAGAGATGGTTCCGTCTGCCGACCGATCCTCCGGCACCGATGTCGGAGGGCCGCAAGATCGAAAGGAATACAGTGGCCACCCTGTTGAACGGGAAAGTCGTTCTGATCAGTGGAGGGACGCAGGGCGTCGGCGCCGGCGTCGTGCGGGCAGCGGCCCGCGAAAGGGCCCAGGTGGTCTTCACCGGACGCCGGGCCGAGGCCGGCAAAGCCCTCGCCGCCGAACTCGAAGCGACCGGAGCACAAGTTCGCTTCGTCCAGGCCGACATCTCCGACGCGACCGAGGCCCGTGATTCGGTGACCCGGACCATCGAGGAATTCGGCCGCATCGATGCGCTGTGCAACGCCGCGGGTCTGACCACCCGCGGCACCCTCCTGGATACGACACCCGAGTTGTTCGACCAGCACATGGCGGTCAACCTGCGCGCACCGTTCTTCACCATGCAAGCCGCCGTGGCGGACATGGTCGAACGTAAGGCACCGGGGACGATCGTCAACATCATCTCCATCGCCGAGCACGGCGGGCAGTCCTACCTGGCCCCGTACGTGGCGGCGAAGGCCGGACTGGCAGGGCTCACCCGCAACGCGGCCTACGCGCACCGCTTCGACCGGATCCGGATCAACGGCCTCGACATCGGCTGGACCGAGACCGAGGGCGAGACGGCCACCCAGCAACGCTTCCACGGCGCCGACGACAACTGGGCGACCGAAGCCGCGGCGAAGGTGCCGATGGGCAAGCTCGGGCAGGTCGACGAGATCGCCGACATGGTGGTGTTTCTGCTCTCGGAGCGCAGCGGCGTCGTCACCGGCTCGGTGATCGACTGGGACCAGACCGTCATTGGAGGACAGGACTGATGGGATCAACTATCGGCGTGATCGGCCTCGGCCGGATCGGCGCATTCCACACTGACACTCTCGCCCAGCTGCCGGGAGTCGACGGACTGGTAGTCACCGACGAGCGTCCCGACGTCACCGCGACTGTCGCCGCCAAGTTCGGCGCCAAAGCAGTCGAGAACGCCGCTGCCGTCTTCACCTCCGGAGTGGACGGAGTGGTGATCGCAGCCGCGACCCCGGCGCATGCGCCGCTGATCCTGGCCGCCGTGGAGGCCGGGATCCCGGTGTTCTGCGAGAAGCCCGTCGCGTTCACCGCCGACGAGAGCTACCAGGTCGTCGAGCGGCTGAAGACGTCGACGGTGCCGGTCCAGATCGGCTACAACCGCCGGTTCGATCCCGCCTTCGTCGCCGCCCGCAACGCCGTCGTCGGCGGGGAACTCGGCTGGCTGCACACCGTGCGCTCGACCACCCTCGACCCCGCGCCGCCCCCGGCCGACTATGTGGCCGCTTCCGGTGGGATCTTCCGCGACTGCAGCGTCCACGACTTCGACATCGTCCGCTGGGTGGTGGGCCAGGAAGTCGTCGAGGTGTACGCCGCCGGCACCAACCAGGGCGATGCCATCTTTGCCGACTGCGGTGACGTCGACACCGCCACCACAACGTTGACGTTCGAGAACGGAGCTCTCGGCGTGGTGTCGAACACCCGCTACAACGCCCGCGGCTACGACTGCCGGCTCGAGGTCCACGGGTCGCAGGACAGCGTTGTCGCCGGCTGGGATGCCAGCGCGCCGGTCCGCAACCTCGAACCCGGTGTCACCTTCCCCGACGGACCGCCGCACCGATTCTTCATGGACCGCTTCACCGCCGCCTACCGCGCCGAACTCGGCGCGTTCCTCGAGGTGATCGCCGGCACCGCGCCCTCGCCGTGCACCGCCGCCGACGCCCTCGAGGTGGCCTGGATCGCCGAGGCGGCCACGCTTTCCCTCTCCCAGCACCGACCCGTACAGATGAGTGAGGTTCGACGATGATTCGTATTGCAGGAGCACCTATTTCGTGGGGTGTCTGTGAAGTCCCGGGCTGGGGTCACCAGCTCGGTCCCGAGCGCGTGCTCTCGGAGATGCGCGACGCCGGTCTGGAAGCCGCCGAGATCGGCCCCGAAGGCTTTCTGCCCGCCGACCCGCAGGAGCTGGCGGCGACGCTGGCCTCCTACGACCTGAAGGCGGTCGGCGGCTTCACCCCGGTGCTGCTGCACGACTCCAGCCACGACCCGGTCCCCGACATCACCGGCACTCTGGCCGCGTTCACGGCCGCCGGCGCCGAGGTGCTGGTGCTGGCCGCGATCACCGGGACCGACGGCTACGACTCTCGCCCGGACCTCGACGACGCCGGATGGAAGACGCTGCTCGGCAACCTCGATCGTCTCCACCGGGTCGCCGCCGAGCAGGGCATCCGCGCCGTCCTGCACCCGCACGTGGGCACCATGATCGAGAAGAATGCCGAGGTCCAGCGGGTCCTCGATGGCTCCTCGATCCCGCTGTGCCTGGACACCGGGCATCTGCTCATCGGCGGCACCGATCCGCTCGAACTGGCTCGCGCCGCCGCGGACCGGATCACCCACACGCATCTGAAGGACATCGACGCCGAGTACGCCGCCCGCGTGCAGGCCGGTGAGCTGAGTTACACGCAGGCCGTCGCCCAGGGTATGTACACCCCACTCGGCACCGGTGACGTCGATGTCGAAGGCGTGGTCCGCCACCTCGTCGCCTCCGGTTTCGACGGCTGGTTCACCCTCGAGCAGGACACCATCCTCGCCGGCGAGCCCGAGGGCAAGGGACCGGTCGCGGACGTCGAGACCAGCGCCGCGTTCCTGCGGAGTCTGCAGCTGTGACCCAGCTGCGGATCGGCGTCCTCGGCGCCTCGCGGATCGCGGAGTTGGCGATCGTGAAGCCCGCCCAGATTCTGGGGCACCGGCTGGTCGCGGTCGCCGCCCGCGACCGCGGCCGCGCGGAGGCCTTCGCGCGGACGCACGGGGTCGAACGGGTCGTCGACTCGTACGCGGATCTGATCGCCGCCCCCGAGGTCGACGTGATCTACAACCCCCTCGCCAATGCGTTCCACGCCGAGTGGAATCTGAAGGCGATCGCGGCGGGAAAGGCGGTCCTGACAGAGAAGCCGTTCGCTCGCAACGCCGCCGAAGCCGAGCTGGTTCGGAACGCCGCACGCGAGCGGAATGTGCCGATCATGGAAGGGTTCCACTACCTGTTCCACCCGATCATCGGGCGGATGTTCGCCCTGCTCGGGGATGGCACCCTCGGAGTCCTGCAGCGGGTCGAGGTGATCATGCGGATGCCCGAACCCAAGCCGGACGATCCGCGGTGGAGCTTCGACCTCGCGGGCGGTGCGGTGATGGATCTCGGCTGCTACGGCCTGCACGTGCACCGGCAGTTGGGCCGGTTCGCCGGCGGCGAACCCACTGTCGTTGCGGCCCGCGCCGTCGAACGCGATCCCGGAGTCGACGAGTCCTGTGAAATAGAATTGGTATTCCCTAGCGGCGCAACAGGTTCGAGCATCAACGCGATGACCGCGGAGCGGTTCGAGATGACCCTGCGCGTAGTCGGAGATCGGGGCGAGGCCTTCGCACACGATTACGCGCTGCAGTCCGGCGACGACCGGATCACCATCACGACCGACGCCGGGACCACGGTCGAACACCTCGGAACCCGGTCGACGTACACCTACCAGCTCGACGTATTCGCTCAGCACCTCGCCGACGGGACCGCGTTCCCGATCGACGTCGACGACGCGGTCACCACCATGGAGCTCATCGACTCCACGTACCGCGCCGCCGGCCTGCCCCTGCGGTAGGTCACATTCTCCCCGCCGGGCCGTGAGGAACCGACTTCCAACCTCCGGCCCGGCGGGGCCTCCACTCCCTCTGCGTTTCACTCCTCTTCACCCTCCCTCGCTGCTTCTCCATGCCTGCATGGTTGCGGCTTCCGAAAGGCCAACCACATGGATACACACGACGGCCGGCCCGTCCCGTTCACAGGCAAGCGCACTCGCCGGGTGACCACCCTGGCGTTGGGCATCACCACAGCCGTGCTCCTCGCGGGATGCTCGAGCACGGGCGGCAAGCCCGAGGCAACCGGCAATGGCATGGCCTCGGGCACCGCGGACACCCCCCGCGCGACCATTGCGATGATCACACATGAGGTTCCGGGCGACACCTTCTGGGACCTGATCCGCAAGGGCGCCGAAACCGCGGCCGCGAAAGACAACATCGAACTGCGCTACTCCGCGGACCCCGAGGCTCCGAACCAGGCCAACCTGGTCCAGAGTGCCGTCGACAGCAAGGTCGACGGTATCGCCGTCACCCTCGCCAAGCCGGATGCGATGGCGCCGGCGGTTCGAGCGGCCGTCGACACAGGCACCCCGGTGGTCGCCTTCAATGGGGGGATGGACCAGTACAAGGCCCAGGGCGTGGCCCAGTACTTCGGTCAGGACGAGAAGCTCGCCGGCATCTCGGCCGGGCAGCGTCTGACCGCCGACGGTGCCAAGAAGGCGCTGTGCATCATCCAGGAGCAAGGGCAAATTGCACTCGAGACACGGTGTGCCGGCGTCATCGAGGGGTTCAAGGGGCAGACCGAGATCCTCAACGTCAACAGCAAGGACCTGCCGTCGGTCGAGGCGACGATCACCGCGAAGCTGCAGCAGGACCCCTCGATCGATCACGTTGTCGCGTTGGGTGCGCCGATCGCGTTGACGGCCATCCAGTCCAAGGCCAACGCCGCCAGTTCCGCGACGATCGTCACCTTCGACACCAACGCCGCCCTCGTGGATGCGATCAAGGCCGGGGACGTGCAGTGGGCGATCGACCAGCAGCCGTTCCTGCAGGGGTATCTCGCGGTGGACGCGCTGTGGCTGTACCTGAACAACCGCAACACCATCGGAGGTGGGATGCCGACACTGACCGGTCCCGCCTTCATCGACCAGTCCAACATCGACTCGATCGCCGAGTACGCCAAGGCCGGAACCCGCTGAGCACGGTGCCCGGCACACCACCGCGCGTGCCGGGCACCGTCGGCGTAACGGAAGGAAAGTCATGTCCACACA